>CACZQE010000352.1 GCA_902783205.1 uncultured Lachnospiraceae bacterium
CCCCTGTAATAGTTGAAATTACAGGTGCCCCACTGGCTGTAACCCTTATCCGAATCTGCGTACTCATAAAGAGCCGTTCCGTCGAAGCGGCTTAAGGCATAGTTGTCTGTAATAAAATGGACCGGGACGAAATCCATGATCACACCGATTCCGTTCCTGTGCAGGTAATCCACCATCTCCATCAGGTCACGGGCTGTTCCGTACCTGGCTGTGGGACAGAAAAAACCGCTGGACTGGTAGCCCCAGGACTGGTCAGAGGGATGCTCATTCAGCGGAAGAAACTCCACATGGGTATATCCCATATCCAGAAGGTAATCACAGAGTTTCTTTCCCAATTCACTGTAGTTGTACCAGCCGTTGGGGTCATCATGGTTTTCCATCCAGGATCCCGCATGGACCTCGTAGATATTCATGGGTTTATCATAATTTTTGGACCGGTTCTCCATCCAGTCGTCATCGGAAAAACTGTACTCATCCATATCCACGATAATGGAAGCATTATCAGGCCGCAGTTCCGATCCGAAGCCGTAGGGATCACAGCGATCAAGTACAATACCGTCTCTCTGATATATCCGGTATTTATACATCATGCCCGGCCGGGCATTCTCTGCCACATGCTCAAAAATACCGGACTGCCTGTTCTGGACCATTTCGTCCCCGCTTCCGTCCCACTGATTAAACTCACCAATCACTTCGATCTTGAGGGCATTCGGCGCATACACCCGAAAGCGGACGCCGTCCTCTGTGATGTGGGCTCCCATGTAATCATAGGCATCAAAGGCCTGTCCTATATAAAACTCATGTAGATTCATAGACATCTCCCTCTCCTCTGCCGGTTTTCAGCCGGGCAGATCATTTATACATCCGCCTCAAGGAAGCGTACACTGCCTTCGGATAATTCAGCGATCCTGGCCTGGGAATAGACCTCGTAACCCGCCTCTTCAAGCCGTCTTCTGCCCTTCTGGAAAGACTTCTCGATAAGGATTCCTATACCGGTCAGTTCAGCTCCGGACATGTCAATCAGCCTGGCTGCTCCGGAAGCCGCCTCCCCGTTTGCAAGGAAATCGTCGATCAGAAGAATCTTATCAGAAGGTTCTATATAGTCTTTCGAAAGAGTCAGTTCATAGGATACTCCCTTTGTAAAAGAAGTAACCTTTGTCTGGTATACGGAATTGTTCAGTATTTTTGAAGTCTGCTTTTTCAGGATCACCATGGGAAGACCCAGGTATTTGGCAGTCATGACCGCCGGCGCGATCCCGGAGCTCTCAATCGTGAAGACTTTACTGATTCCCCTGTCCTTAAAATGCCGGGCAAAATCCATCCCGATCTTTTCCATCAGTTCAGGGTCAACCTGATGATTAATAAAACTGTCCACCTTTAATACTGTCTCACTAAGTGCTTTGCCTTCTTTTTTGATTTTTTCTTCAAGCTCTCTCATACCGTTACCCCTTTATTACAGCTTCCTGAAAGTGTTCCGTACTTTCCTGTCTACCTTCCGGAACTATGTCTTTATACGTCTCAAATTATACATTAACAGCCATAGTCATGGCAAGCAAAAGAAGGAACCGCTTTCGCAGTTCCTTCTTTCTAACTCTGATAATTATAAAACCAACTACACGAACTTTTGATTATCTGGCATAATCAGTAGCTCTGGACTCTCGAATTACATTAACCTTGATCTGGCCCGGATAGTCAAGTTCGCTCTCGATCTGTTTCGAGATATCCCTTGCCATAAGAACCATATCAGCGTCACTAACCTGTTCGGGAACAACCATAACCCGAACTTCTCTGCCTGCCTGAATAGCAAAAGTCTTATCTACTCCCTTGAAGGAGTCCGCAATGTCTTCCAGCTGTTTTAATCTTGTGGTATAGGTCTCAAGTGTCTCACGTCTGGCTCCCGGCCTTGCGGCAGATATTGTATCAGCCGCCTGAACGATACAGGCAATCAGACTGGTCGGTTCCACATCCCCATGATGTGATGCGACAGCATTTATAACGATTGGGGATTCCTTGTATCTCTTACACAGGTCCACACCGATTGTGATATGAGAGCCTTCCATCTCATGATCCACGGATTTACCGATGTCATGAAGGAGACCGGCTCTTTTTGCCATACGTACATCAACACCAATCTCTCCGGCGAGCAATCCGGACAGATGTGCAACTTCAATAGAATGCTTTAAGGCATTCTGTCCATAACTGGTACGATACTTCATCTTACCAAGAAGGCGGACCAGCTCGGGACGAATTCCGTGGATGCCTACTTCAAGTACGGCAGCCTCTCCTTCTTCCTTCATGGTCTGCTCAACTTCATTCTGGGCCTTTTCAACCATTTCCTCGATTCTGGCCGGATGGATTCTTCCGTCAACGATCAGCTTCTCGAGGGCGATTCTTGCCACTTCCCTGCGTACAGGATCAAAACTTGAAAGGATGACTGCCTCCGGCGTATCGTCAATGATTAAATCTACGCCTGTCAAGGTCTCGATGGTACGGATGTTACGGCCCTCACGCCCGATGATTCTTCCCTTCATCTCGTCGTTGGGAAGCTGGACTAATGAAATCGTCGTCTCAGCCACGTGGTCCGCTGCACACTTCTGAATAGCAGTTACAACATACTCACGTGCTTTCTTTCCTGCTTCCTCCTTGGCTCTGGACTCAAGTTCCTTCACCATAACGGCCATCTCGCGCTTTACGTCATCTTCTACAGTTTTAAGCAGATATTCTTTCGCTTCTTCAGAGGTCAATCCGGATATTCTTTCCAGTTCCTGCAGGCGCTTTTCATGCAGTTCGTCTACCTTTGCACGCTGCCGGTCAAGAGAACTTTCCTTGCGGGACAGAGACTGCTCTTTTTTCTCTAACGCATCTGACTTACGATCAAGAGCTTCCTCCTTATTCAGGACTCTTTTCTCAAATCGCTGAAGTTCAGCTCTGCGCTCCCGGGTCTCCTTCTCGAACTCGTTCTTCGCCTTAATGGATTCTTCCTTTGCTTCCAGCAAAGCCTCTCTTTTCTTGGCTTCAGCCGTCTTGAGAGCCTCATCAAGAATCTCTCTTGCCTTATCTTCGGCACTGCCGATCTTTGCTTCGGATACTCTCTTACGATGCTGGATCGTAACAAAAGAAGAGATCACTGCCGCGAGAACTGCTGCAATCAGGGCAACTGCAACCAGTGCAATACTCACAGGAGTACCTCCTTATAATATTCTATTGTAGATCCGACTCTAAAGAATGTCGGTGTACAACATATTAATATTATACTTTGTCAACTGAAAAGTCAAGTTAAATTGTGACGAACGATACAGTTTAAGGCACGAACAAGTGCTCTTTTGCTTCGTTCGTGCCTTCCTTGCTCACATATCCTAAAAGTCAATGCTATTGTCCTTTTCCCGTGTTACGGCCGACAGTGTCTCCGTGATCAGGGAACTGTCATAACCCTTACGGTAGAAA
>CACZQE010000353.1 GCA_902783205.1 uncultured Lachnospiraceae bacterium
GGAGACCATTTCTTCCGGCAGGAACGGATCCGGCAGCCTTCAGAATTCCAAGGCGGGCATGAAACTCATGACACCGGAGCAGGTCAGGGAGATGCCGAACCGGGATTGTATCCTCATGATCGAAGGGATGAAACCGGTTTATGACCACAAGAACCGGCCTTTTAACACGAGGATCTGGAAAGAGGCGGAAGCCCTGGCTGGGAAACAGGGATATACCCATCCAGTCCGGGTCATCCACGATAAGGAAAACGACATCTACAAGACCGTGGATTGTGAGGAAAAGATCCTGATGATCGATAAAGATGAAGAGGAGTTTTACCGGAACGCAGCAAAAACGGATAAGAGTATCCATATCTTTGACATGGATGAGGAGGAATTCCTTTATCTGAACTGGGATGAGAAAAAACCTCCGACCGTGGAAGAACTGCAGGCGATGATCAGCGAGTCCGTGAAACGTGATGTATCGACCATGGAAGAACCGGAGGATGTAAAGGCGACCGGGCCATCCAACCAGGACTTTGAAAAAGAAGAAGTCTGGGATCTCTCCGGAAGCCTGGCAGACTGCCTGAAACGGTACGCAGGAAAACTTCCGGAAGAGAAGATGAAGATCATCCTTAAGAGCATGGACGAGGGTTTGAGCGAGGATCAGATCAAGAAGATATTCCCACTGAAGGATGCAGAGGGGATGGAGCTCTACAGGAAAGTATTCCTATATAAGAAAAAGGCATGATCAGTAATAATGAGTGGTTTTGATCAGGTACAACGGTACAAAAAGAATCACTGATGAAAGGTGGCCGAGTTGGCCGGAAAGGAGAAAAACGTGAAAGAGATCAAAGAAAAAAGGGTTTACACAGTGGATGAGGTCAAGGATATCCTGGGGATCAGCCGCCCCACGGTATACAATCTTTTGAAAGAAAAGGAATTCAGCTGGGTACGGGTACCCGGCGGGAAATACAGGATATCCAAAAGAAGTTTTGATGAGTGGCTGGACCAGGGAGCTGAGCCCAAGCCGGAGGCGGGCACTCCTGAGAAAAAAGAAGTCTTAGCCAAGTTAGAACCTATCAAATTACTGTGAAAGGAGAGAATCGTGGACAAAAATCAAAAGAAGACTTCCTATACACTGACAGAGATCAAAGAGATCCTTGAGCTTAGCGGACCGCCTGTATCCAAGCTCCTACAGACAAAAGAATTCAAATGGGTGCGTTTAGACGACGGAGAATACAGGATTTCCAAGAAAAGCTTTGATGACTGGCTGGACAAAGGACCTGTCCGATGAGGAAGGATAAAGACCTCCCGATCAAGGAGTATCTGCCTGCGATCGGGAGGCTAAAACTATTTTGGAAAATAAGCTATGCTATCAGCAGGAGGTGATGAGGGCATGAGCGCGACAGGAACAAAAAAGAAAAAAGTGATGTCTGTCAGGGAAATGGGTGAACTGCTCGGCATAGGGAAATCAGACCGGTACTGGCTATTGAAAAAAGGCTATTTCAAGATCATCCATGTTGCCGGAAAGATGTGGGTCGAGACAGAATCCTTTGAAAAATGGTATGCCGGTCAGACCAGATATCATAAGGTGACCGGGGAGGAGCCGGGAAAAGAGCTGGCTGCCAGAACATTTTCAGTCAGGGAAATGGCAGATCTGCTTAAGATCAGTGACAGTACGGCTTATGAGATCATACGCAGGGACCGGATCTCTTTCTTTTGGGAGAGCGGAATGATGAGGATAGTCAGGAAAGACTTCTGGATATGGTATGACTGTCAGATCCGGTACCATGCGGCAGCCTCCGATCAGCCGGACATCAAAAGGCCCGAATACCATTTCAGCATTCCCGAGATGGCCGACATTCTCGATATATCAACAAAAGAGGCTTACCGGTTGATCGAAGAACCTGCCTGCGCCTCCTCTCTTGCCATTTCCCTGATCGGAGACAGGATGTACGTATCATGGGAAAGCTTTGGCAGGTTTTTAAGAAAGCAGGAAAAGTACTGCTATAACCCCGGGAAGGATCCTTCTATCGTAAAAACAGGAGGATCCGTATTCCTCAACATACGACAGGCCTGCTGGTATGCAAAGGTCAGTAAGCCTACCATCATCAACTGGTGCAGGCAGGGATCATTCCCGGTAAAACGGGCAGGGAAAAATGTACGGATCCCACTCAACGAGTTCGACAGGTGGATGAAAAAACGGAAGGAGGAAAAGAATAAGCAATGGCATCAATAAGCAAAAGAGGGAAACGATACTGTGTGATCTACTCTTATCTGACAAAAGAAGGAGTACGCAAGCAGAAATGGGAGACCTTTAAGACCTACAGTGAAGCAAAGAAACGGAAAAAAGAAGTGGAGTACAAACAGGAGATCGGTGAATTCATCATCCCTAAATGCACAAAAGTACGCGATCTCTTTAAAGAATATGTGGAGATGTACGGCAGGGAGAGATGGGCCCTTTCCACCTATGAGCAGAATACGGCAAAGATCAATAACTATATCCTTCCTGCGATCGGGGATGTGAAACTGGAGGATGTCAACGTCCGGTTCATTGAACGGTTCTATAAGGAACTGCAGACCACAAAGGCAGTTGATAATCCCTACAAAAAGCCAAAGAAGGAAGACGAGTATGTAACCCCCAGTGCCATCCGGGACATCCATAAACTTCTAAGGAGCTGTTTTAAGCAGGCTGTGAAATGGGAGCTGATGGAAAAGAACCCGGCAGAGTATGCGACGGTTCCAAAGTATGAAGAAAAGCCGAGAGATATCTGGACAGCGGAAACACTGATGTATGCACTCTCCGTCTGTAAAGACGACAATCTGAAGCTGGCTATCCATCTTTCTTTTTCCTGTTCCTTAAGGATCGGAGAACTTCTGGGACTGACGTGGGACTGTGTGGATATCACGGAAGAGGCGATCCGTCAGAATAAGGCATGCATCTACATCAATAAAGTCTTACAACGGGTGTCCAAGGAGGCCATGTCTCAACTGGATAAAAAAGATGTGATCTTTGCTTTTCCCGAAGAAAGCAAAAAATGCACAACAGTCCGTGTCCTGAAAAAACCAAAGACAAAGTCAAGCACACGCCGAGTCTTCCTTCCGGGTACTGTTGCAAAAATGCTCATACAGAGGAAAAAAGACCAGGAGGAGCTGAAGGAGATCCTGGGAGAAGAATATCATGAATATCAGCTGGTTTTTGCATCCTCTTATGGCATGCCATACGATGCCGCACGATTAAGAAAATCCCTGGCAAAGCTGATCAAAGAATACAATCTGCCGGAGATCGTATTCCACAGCCTCCGTCATACCAGCATCACCTATAAGCTGAAGCTGAATGGCGGGGATGTCAAAGCGGTACAGGGTGATTCCGGACATTCCCAGACCAGTATGGTGACCGATGTCTATTCCCACATCCTGGA
>CACZQE010000354.1 GCA_902783205.1 uncultured Lachnospiraceae bacterium
CCACTCTATGATCTTTCCGTTTGGAGCAAGCACTTCATACTTATATCTGTAGTTTCCCTTTTTGAAGCTGATCTCGTATACTCCTTCAGAGTCATCGTCATCGTACTCGTATGTACAGCTTCCTTTTTTGACGGTCGCAAGTTTACTTCCGGAAAAGGCGGAAACCTTTTTCCTGGCAGCTTCCTTGCCGATCTTCTTTTTGGAAGAGTTATGTTTGTAGACATATTCTACTGATTTTTTGAGAACTCTGCCTGTTTTGGAAATGTCGAATTCATATTCTGCCTTGTTGGACTTCCTGGTAAACTCCACTTCATACTTTCCGTCTTCATAGTCTGCTTCCAGCCCTTTCACCTTTGACTTCTTTAACCCGGCATCCTTCAGGGCAATGCTTTTTGCCTTGCTTTCGGATATCTTCCCGGCGGCAAATGCAGTATTTCCCGCTGCCGCCGCTATGATGACCGATAAAATCAGCACCAGTACTTTTTTCATATCTCATTCTCCTTTCTGCCATGTAATCTCGTTTTTTCCCTTTCACTAATACAACACGGCAGAAGGAGTTTTTATTTCAGGCGGATACAGATTTTTTCCGGATCTTAGAGAGAAGCGATCACTTCCACCTCGCAGAGGGCTCCCTTCGGCAATGAGGCAACGCCCACACAGGATCTGGCCGGCTTTTCGGTGAAGTATCTGGCATATACTTCGTTGAAGGCCGCGAAATCATTGATATCCGTCAGGAAGCAGAGGGTTTTGACCACATTTTCAGGCTTTGTCCCTGCCGCTTCAAGGACCGACACCAGGTTCTTCATTACCTGCTCGGTCTGTTCTTCGATCGTCGTGCCGACAATCTCTCCCGATGCGGGGTCAAGGGCAATCTGGCCGGATGTGTAAACCAACCCTCCCGCTACAACTGCCTGGGAATAAGGTCCCACTGCCGCCGGTGCCTTGTCCGTAAAAATCTTCTTCATCATTTTATCCTCCTTATACATTTGTTTTATCTTTCTTTATTCATTGAAATACAGGATGTCTTCTTCCCGGATTTTAAGGTAATCCGGCAGGCCCTTTTCCCTGATGGCCGCCCAGAGATCTCTCTGTACAAACCAGGAAATCACATCTTCCGGGTCGTAGTTTTCACGGTCGGGGCGAATGTAGTAATTCTCCTCAAAGGGCAGCTCGTCTTTTCTCTCCAGAAGGAAGGGGATGCAGTTTTCTTCTTTCTCTCCCCAGACCGGTATGAACTGATGGGCTCTGTATCCTATAAAATGTACATCCGCATCCGGTTTTCTTTCTGTTGTGATGACCAGCCCCCAGCTGTCTGCCCGCAGATGATGGTCATCCAGCCTTGTGGCCGCAGAGAAATTCTTGCAGCCGGTCATGGCTGCCGCGGCCTTTGTGGCAGGTCTGGCGAAAACTTCCTTTCTGCTGCCCCGGCTGATGATCTTTCCCCGGTCCATGATGAGGATTTCCTCGCTGAAGCGGTAAATCTCGTCCCGGTTATGGGAAACCATGAATACCATTCCCGGATAGTCTTTCAGCTGATTCAGAAGCTCCCTCTGCATCCGGTCTCTCAGATGGACGTCCAGGGCGGAAAAGGGTTCGTCAAGAAGGATCATTTCCGGCGCGGAGGCCAGGATTCGGGCCATGGCCACCCGCTGCTGCTGACCCCCGGACAGTTCCGCCGGCAGCTGTTTTTCCAGACCGGACAGATGAAAACGTTCTGTCATTTCCCGGATTATATCCTTTCTGCCGCTTTCCTTTGCCGGTATACCGATTCCGATATTCTCCTCTACGGTCATGGATGGAAAGAGGGCATAATTCTGGAACATATAGCCGATCTTTCTTTTCTGAGGCCGGACATTTACCTTTCGGTCCGTATCAAGCAGAAGTCTGTTTCCATAAAGGATCCGCCCCTTTCCGGGTGTCATGATCCCTGCCAGCATTTTCAGGGTCATGCTTTTGCCGGCGCCGGAGGCCCCGAGTATTCCCACCCGGGAAGCCTCTATGGTCTCATCAATATCCAGTTGAAAGTTCCCGTAGTTTTCCTGTAAACGGATCTGTAAACTCATCCTTTTTTCACCACTTTATAGTATTCCTGCCGGAGGGTCCTGTCAAAGCATTTACAACAATCATGACTGCAAAGGCGATCAGCATGACGATAAAAGCCCAGACACCGGCGGTCACAAAATCTCCATTCTGTATGACCATGGCGATTCTCTGGGAAATGGTCGCTGTCTTGCCGGGTATGTTCCCCGCCAGCATGGAAGTGGCTCCATACTCTCCGATCGCCCTGGAAAATGTCAGGACGGTTCCCGAGGCAATACCCGGCCGGGCCGCAGGGTAAACTACCTTGCAGAAGATTTTCCAGTCGCTCATGCCCAGGGTCCTTCCCGCGTAGATCAGATTGATGTCCACCTGCTCAAAAGCTGCCCTGGCATTCCTGTACATAAGGGGAAAGGAGATTACGAAGGCCGCGATGACACAGCCTGCCCAGGACTGGACGATCTTTATATCAAAATGGTCGTAAAGCCAGATTCCCATAGGACGGCGCCTGCTGAATAGCAGGAGCAGAAAAAAGCCTGAGGCGGTAGGGGGAAGTACCATGGGAAGAGTCAGGACCGAATCGATCACCGCCCGGATCCCGCTCCTTCTTCCCATAACCCAGCCTGCTGTCAGAATTCCCAGGACAAAACAAATCAGTGTTGCCACTATGCCTGTCTTCAGGGAAATAAACAGGGGACTCCAGTCCAGGGATTTCAGAATATCTGCCAGTGTCCGTGTCATTGTTTCTCCTCTCTTTGATCCCTCAAAGGGATTTATTCCACATTTGTGTCAAAATAGTATTTATCGAATATGGCCTTGGCCTCATCGGAAGTAACGAAGTCAATAAAGTCCTTTGCGGCTTCTTTCTCCGCTTCATCCGCCTCTTCATTGTTGATCTGGGCAATGGGATAAATGATATCGCCGGTCAGATCGTAAGAAACTGTTTCAAGAATTTTGACTTTGTCCTCATAGCCGTAAGTATCGGAGTAATAGGTTGTCCCCACCTGGCAGGATTCTTCCACAACAGCCAGGAGTACTTTGCTGACATTCCCCTGTTCGCTGATCTCAAGACCGCCCAGGGCATCAGATACTTCTTTGGTCGTGATCAGGGAAGGATCATCCACTTTCTTGAGAATGCCAAGATTCATGAGGGCCTGTCTGGTATATTTGCCCACCGGCACGCTTCCGTCTGCCAGAGCCAGGGATGAGGCGTCTTTTAAGCTGGCAAGACCCTTTACCTTTGTGTCACTGTCCTTCTGTGTCAGTACTACAAGCTGGTTGTTGACCACATTTGCCCTGGTAGCTTCCACCACAAAACCCTTGTCAGACAGTTCATCCATCTGTTTCTGGGCAGCGGAGAAAAAGACGTCACAGGCATAGCCTTCCTCGATCTGGGTCATGAGCGTTCCTGAACTGTCCGCGTTATAAATGATCTTTACGTCAGGATGAGTTTTATTGTACTCTGCTGCTATCTCATCCATGACTGTACTCAGGCTGGCCGCGATATAGACCTGGATTTCAACTTCTCCGTCTTTTTTCTGCGCTCCGGTGGAGGCTTCCTGACCGCTCTGGCCGCCACATGCAGTCAGGCCTGCCAGCAGGGCTCCCGTCAGAAATAATGCAGCGATTATTTTCCCCTTTTTGCTCATATAAATCCGTCCTTTCTGCAGCTTATTACATGTTACAGCATATATATCTTTACTGTCTCACCGGCTCTGCCGCCTCCGTCTTCGGGAATCTCCACCAGGCAGTTGCTTTCTGCCATGGAGGAAAGGGTTCCGGAAGCATGGCTGCCGGCAAGAATTGTTACCATACTGTTTTCTTCCTCATAGAATCCCCGCATAAACCGTCTTACCCCTCCTCTTTTGGGAGAGTCATTGGCCAGTTGGGCAAGGCGACACCTGCTCCTCACGCCGGGATTGCGGGAAAGCTTTTCAAGAACCGGCCGAATCAGGAGTTCAAAGTTAACGGCCACTCCGTAGGGATTGCCTGTAAGGCAGATGACCGGCACCTTTCTTTCCCCGGTAAGGAAGGCCAGAGTCGGGGCGCCGGGCTTCAGGCTGACCTTCCAGAAGAGTTTTTCTCCGCCAAGATCGGCCATCACCTGATGCATGATGTCCTTTTCCCCGACGGAAACACCGCCTGTGGTAATAATCAGGTCACTGCTTTCAGCCGCTTCCCGGATCCGGTCAGCCATGGCTTTCGGATCATCCTGACAGTGCCAGGATTCCACCTTCCCAAATCCCAGATCTCCCAGCCGGCCCACAAGTGTAAAGCGGTTGGAGTCGTAGATTTTTCCCGGTTTCAGCTCCTGTCCCGGTGCCAGGACTTCATCTCCTGTGGAGATGACTGTGATGACCGGTTCCCGGTAAACTTCCACCCGGCTGGCACCGGCTCCGGCTGCAATTCCCAGATGCATTCCCCTGAGGACTGTGCCTGCCTTCAGCAGGACCTCTCCCCGGTGATAATCCTCTCCTGCATAGACGTAGTTTTGGTAGGGGGAGACCCCCTTGAAAATGTGGACCCGGCTTCCCGGACCCTTATAATCGCCCGGTCCGCCCGGTTCAAAGTCACTATCTTCCTGGCGGATTACCGCGTCGGCTCCTTCCGGGATGGGGGCGCCCGTCATCAGGCGGATGCATTCTCCCCTGCCGATGGCTTCCGGGAATACCTGTCCCGCATAAATCTTTCCGATCACCTTTAGTTCTACCGGATTATCCGGCGACGCATTTTCCGTATCCTCTCCCCGGACTGCATATCCGTCCAGAGGGGAACGGGGAAAAGGCGGCTGGTCATAAGCGGCTTTGACATCCGCCGCCAGGACACGCCCCGAAGCCTCCTTAAGGGGAAGCAGGCAGGTTTCCGTGAGAGGCTTTGTCACATTTTGAAGAGTTTGTATTGCTTCTTCCAGCAGCATGACATATCCCCCCTTACTTTCTTGCGCATTCGCTGTCCAGGCCCGTCAGAATCCGGATTCCGTGATCCAGCTGGTCAATCACAAATCCCAGGCTTTCCCTCACTGCTTTGGGACTGCCCGGCAGATTGACGATCAGGGTCTGATTGCGGATCACAGACGCCTCCCGGGACAGCATGGCTCTTCTGGTAATGGCCATGGAGCCGGCCCGAATGGCCTCGGCGATTCCCGGGGCGTTTCTGGTGGCTACATGCATGGTGGCCTCCGGCGTGACGTCTGTCGGGGAGAATCCTGTTCCTCCCGTAGTCACGATCAGGTTGACCTGGCGCTGGTCGGACAGGCGGATCAGTTCTTTTTCCAGCTTTTCCCGGTCATCCGGAAGAAGAATTGTCTCAATGATCTCATATCCATTGTCTGTAAGAATCTCCACGATGGCCGGTCCGCTTTTGTCTTCCCGCTCACCCCGATATCCTTTATCGCTCAGAGTGATCACGGCTGCAGTCAGGGCCTTTTCCGGATCTCTTCCCAGGCATTCCACCCGGTCTCCCACGCGTACGGTTCCGCCCTTTTTTACTACGGCAAATACGCCTTCACGGGGCATGATGCAGTCACCCATGGTCCGGTAGATGGCACAGTGGCTGTGACATTCTTTGCCGATCTGGCTCATCTCCAGGATCACGTCCCCGATCCTGAACCTGGTGCCGACAGGCATGCTGCGAAAATCAAATCCCTCCACGATCATGTTCTCTCCGAAGTCTCCATAGACAACGTCAGCTCCCTTTTCCCGGAAAGCATC
>CACZQE010000355.1 GCA_902783205.1 uncultured Lachnospiraceae bacterium
AAGGGGTTTTTTGACAATATAGATGACGCAGTGTCGGCTCTTAATGCTTATCAGAGCGATAATCAAGGCAAGGCGGAAAGACAGAGATCTATGATCGGCTGCTGTGGATATGGTGAAGAGGCTTTTGCGTCAGGAGAAATTGTAGAGCGCCCGATTGTTTCAATTGAAAATGCAGAAGCACTTGTATTGCACATAATCGATGAACCCAGATTAGCCTATGGTGCCGACACTACTGCAAAAGATTTTGCACCAAAGGTGTATGTGAAGTTTACTGGAAATTCAAGTGGAAACGAAGCCAGTTTTGTTATCAATGTGACACAATCTGAGAGTGGTGTGAGTGTATCACTAGATACAACGACTGCGACTGGGGTAAACCCCGCAGCCTTAGGGGGAGCTTACATTCCGGATTCTTCGAAAGCAAATGTTTCTCCCGCACAGTATGACCATAGAATTTTCCTTGACCGTATTACAACTGAGAACGGTCATTTTAAGGACATTTTTCCGGAATTCATTCCAGGAGAAAATGTCACGATCTCAGTATATTTCGAGAAAACTGCGCTTAAAGTGAAAAATGATGGCTCGTCGGCGGAGCAGACTAAAAGTAATGGAGTAAGCTTGTCAAAGACTGTTACCATAAGTACGAACAGCTTGTTCCGAAATCTAACTGATAATATAGTTCCTGATGGGGACAATAAAACGAAAAAGGATGGGTATGCGGCCTTTGTTGGAAACGGACGTCATCTCCAAAATTTAAGTGGAGAAGTATCAGGCCTGCCATCGTCCGGCGAATTTGTGGTCAAATCGGCAAATATTATTAAGGACATTTACTGGAGTATTGAGGAAAGCTTGGTTACTTCGTATAAGAGTGACGCTAAGAATTATCAACTGCTGCCGGATTTTATCAACCGTGTGAAATATCTTTATAGTCCTGAGTCTGCGAGTGTTCCTGGAAATGTTGATATTATCGGCTTAAAGACGGGTGAATCTGCAACAACTCTGGCTTCTAATGCTTTTTATGGAATCGTCAACGACTCTATCACTACGTTTTTAGGGAATAAAAGTCGCTTGGCGAATTTTGTCATTTCCGGAAATAGGAATTCCGGAAATGCCGGACTGTTTGCAGAAAGGAGTGGGGGTACTAGCAATACTGTTCTTGTAGTCAGCGATCTCTTTCTGACAAACCCTAAGGTTTCGGCAGTTTATGTGCCTTCTGGGAGCACAGTTGGTGGAGCAGACAATAAATATGGGTACGCCGGAGCGTTCTTTGGCAAGGCAAAAGACGTCGAGATTCGCAATTCGGGTGTTTACTATGAGAAATACAAGATTGAATCCGGTAATCCCTTAGTCCAGGTAGTTACTGATCCAACTGCTCAAGCTTGGGGTGACGAAAAAATAGAGGTGAACGAGAACAATGAGACAATTACCGAGGAACAACGAAGGATATATGCTGAGAAGCGCAGTGCCGGAGGGCTGATTGGTATTGTTGACGGCGACGTGACAATTGGTAAAACGATAAAGGATTCGGATAATAAGGATATTAACACTGGGTGTTTTGCATCTGTAAAAGTAAAAGGACTTAATGCCGGCGGACTTGTCGGCGAAGTCGCTGCATCAGGAAGTCTGGAAATAGAGAACAGCTATAGTGGAGGCCATGTACAAAAGGAAACGTCGCCAATTCCCGGAACAACTAGTGAATATGAGTATTTCTACCATCCTTCGCTTTATAATATTACGTCAATAGCTCCTCTTCAGAACCAAGCTTCAGCCAGTACATATGCGGCAGGTGGGGTGATTGGACTTGTCTCAGCTTCTGGAGCAGTAAAAGCAAATAGTTCTTATTCCACAAGTTCTGTTGGTTCGGAGTATAGCAATGAAGTTTGGATAGGCGGTTTTTGCGGCTATGACGGCTCGAGCGCAACCAGCAGCTATTCCAACTGTTATGCTGCTGGTCTTGTAGAATATAAGGTAGATGGTGCAGTGACTAATGTCTCACCTGCCAATTCGATTGTTAGAGCAGGAGCTTTTGCTGGATACATAGCTGATGCTATATCTCTTTCAAATAATTGGTATCTGGGTGGGATCAATTATGGTGAAGACGGGGTAGCCGGACAACCAAGCAGGGTGACAGCAAAACTTGAAGGGACTTCATCTACTGGGAAATCCACATATCCATATTCCCAGTTCCTGATAGAATCAGGCAGCAGTACGATTACTACAAAGGATTATCCCTACTCTGAAGTGAATCAGACAAAACCTGCCTTTTCGGCAGCGGCAGCTTCAACTGACTCCGTTCATATTGGCGATTGGCAGGATCCCCAGACATATCTGCCGATCAGGGTATCTAATGGCAACCGGCTGATTGTATATGTGACTGTTCCGGAAGGACAGAATTATGTTACGTTGAACATCATGGGCGATATCAGCAGCTTTAATCTTAACGCTGACAGAATTCCTGCAAGACAATTTGTTTTGAGGCGTGAGAAGCCTAGCGGGGAAGAAGTCATTAGTCCTGGTGTTACTAAAGCATTGAGGTTGGATAATGGCACGCCGGATGGAGGGGCTCCTGGGTTTGAAGCGAAAGCTACAAAAACCTCTGACGGATGGGAGTATGAAATAGTTCTGGATGATATCACCAGTTCATCTGGACACTTTGCTCAAGTGGCGGATATCAGTAACAGTGGCTTGATGCCTGGAGAGAATATCTATGTGACAGCTGTTCAAGGCCGGCATAAGTATACGGCTAATTCTCTGAGACGTCTTGCAGTGAGGATCAGAGGCATTGTAGAGGATACAACTCACAAAAAAACTGAACAGGATTATACAGGTGAGTTAGGCAAACAGATTGTGACGAACAGTTTGTTCGGATACAGGAAGGCTTCTGACACTGATATTACGGAAGTATCGACCATCAGTGTTGAGAATAAGACTGGTGCGTCGAAAAAAGTTGTGATTAATGCAAAAATCTATTCCTTCCGACATTTGGAGAATTTGAGTACAGATATTTCTTCGATTCCGAATTCGTTGACTGTTCCGGCTTCTGGCGGTAGTTCAAGTGTGGTTTATCCATTTGAGATCAATGCCGTTCAGACAAAGGACTTGATCTGGAGAGATGACTCAAAAAAGAAGAGCGATTTTACAGATACTCTGATTTTGGCCAATGAGAATGCATCATATCCATTTGTGAATTATATCTGGTCGTTAGGCGCAGATCATGACAGCAATTCCGGTATTGCTGTAAAAATGAATTATAATACTCTGACCGGCGGGAAACAACAAACCACGTCTCATAGCGATAACAATTATTATCCTGTTACTAATCCTTCGCTTTTGACATATGATGCAGGTGTTTACAATGGAACTGAAGTAACTAAGAGCTATCAGATTTCCGATACTCAGATTGCCCAATCGGGAACTGGGAATACGGGTATTTTTGCTTCATTTGGGTCGAGCTCGAGCGGTAAAACTGGATATAGCATCAAGAATTTACTCCTTAAGAACACATATGTGTCTGCATCCTCTGGCAATGCCGGCTCGCTTGCTGGTGAAGTCATCAATGCTAATGTAGAGAATGTATTATCGCATGCTGACGGTGATACTGGTAATTCAGGGGACAATGATAAATATGGTGATAAAAACGGCGCGAATACAGGTATTCATGTCAATGGAACAACAAATGCAGGCGGGTTGATTGGGCAAGTTAATAATGGTGTAATTCAAAAGAGTGCATCCGCAATTGCAGTACAGGCAGCTACTGGAAAGGCTGGCGGTCTGGTTGGCTCTGTACGAGGCACTACTTCAACCATCTCGTATAGTTTTTCTGGCGGACATACAGAAGGAGGAAGGTACGACGGCGTAAGCAGCAGCAAGAACTCTACTGATTATAAAGCGCCTATCGTATACAATGTTTCGAACTCAGGTGATGCAGGTGGTTTGATAGGTGGAACAGAATCCTCTTCTTCTCTAACTCTAACGATAACAGATTGTTATTCAACCTGTTCTGTGTCCGGCAGTAGATATGTTGGAGGATTCATAGGTGATGCTGCGGGTGCAACCATCAATAGCTCATATTGTACCGGTTTGGTGAACCTTGATAATAGCAATGCTGGACCATTTGCTGGACGCTCTGCACCGGAAAGTGGAAATTATTATCTCTCAGGGATCTCAAATGTTACTCCAGATACCGCTCTGGCCACAGTAACTAGGATTTATAATAATAATCCAGTTGATTCTTCGAGTTCAAATGGTTTTATAGCGGATTATCGCTATGACAGAACGGCTGGCTCCGTTGTAGTGCCGCAGTACTATCCATATTTACATAAGACTTCATTTATTATTGACGGAACTACTTATTATCACATCGGTGACTGGCAGGAGTCTGACAAAGTTGTGCTTGTTGTAAATACACCAGCCAGTGCATCTCCGAATGCTTCCGAGCAGGGTCAGAACGGGGGTTAATTGAGAAAAGTCATAAAGTCAGTGGGACGGTGTATACTGTCCCGCTTTCTTTGAAAGGCGCGATTCAGAAAGGATCTCTCGGAAAAGGAGGAAGACGTGGGAATATATTTGAATCCCGGCAAGGTGGCTTTTGAGCAGGCCGTTAACTCTGAGATCTATGTTGATAAAACGGATCTGATCCTTTATCTCAATACACTGGTCAATACGAACCGGAGATTTGTGAGTGTTTCACGTCCTCGTCGATTTGGCAAAACGATGACGGCAGACATGCTGTGCGCATACTACGACAAGAAATCAGATGGAAGGGAGTTGTTTTCGGGAAGGAAGCCTATGATGGCACCCATGCAATTTGCCCGGTATACAGGATTTACAGCAGAAGAGGT
>CACZQE010000356.1 GCA_902783205.1 uncultured Lachnospiraceae bacterium
CCACGACAGAAACAGAGACGGCAGAGGACGACATCAGACCGGCAGGAACTCTGGAGTACCGTGGTGAAGGCTACGATGTCGTGATGATTTATGATGAGAAAGCAGGAGTCCCGGAAGGAGCAATCCTGCAGGTGACAGAGATAAGCAAGGATCATAAGGATTATGAAAAATATCTCAAGGAGGCAGGTGAGGCTTTGGAGCTTGATGAAAAAGCCAACCCCACCGCACGTTTCTTTGACATCAGGATCATGGACGGTGACAAGGAGTTTGAGCCTGCTTCACCGGTCTCTGTCCGGATCAGCTATGATCAGCCCATGAAAGTCAGCGAAGGGGACAAGGTTGATGCCCTGCACTTCGGGGAAAAGAAGACCGAAGTCATCGAAGATGTGGACGTAAAGACCAACAGGAGAGACGATATTGAGGGTGTTGCCTTTGAAGCGGACTCTTTCTCGGTATATGGTATCGTGACTTATACTGTGGACTTTCACTGGGAAGTAAACGGGAAGAAATATGATTTCAGCATCCCCGGGGGAGGTTTTGTCAGCCTGGAACATCTGGTGGAAGTACTGGGGATAGGTGTAAGTGATACAAACGCTGATTCTGATGATAAGAACGGATCTGAAACAGGTGAAAATGATGTTGACAAGGCAGCCCATAATGCAGAGGAAACGAAAGAGACTTCTAATAAGTATGAGGAAGCGATCAGGCTAAACGAGCTGGAAGTCAGTGAAGAGACGAAGAAGTTTGTGGCGGATGTGGAGAGTGTTGAATTTTCCAGTCCGGAACTGGTATGGGTCGGCAAGGTCAATGAAGCAGCAACGGTTGGTGCACTGAAGAAAGCCAATGGGTTGGAAGTTGAATATAGTTCGGATCTGACAAAGGAGCAGATTGCGAAGATTAATGCGCAGACAGTGGAGGCTGAAGACTGGGCTTTGGTTAGTGTACATCCGTTTACGAGCGAAGAGAATCTGACTGTGACCATGAAGAATGGAGATCAGTTTACAGTGAGCGTGACGGATGCACAGATTTCTACGCATGTTATATCGGCAGATGGTAAAGACTATATCATTACTGTAACATATGAACCGGAGGCCAGGATACCAGAGGGCTCAACTCTGAAAGCGGAAGAGATTCTGAATGGGACAGAGGAATATGAGTCATATCTTAATCTTGCGCAAAAAACTCTTAAAAATACAAATGAAAATGGTGATATCAAGTTTGCAAGATTCTTTGATATCCACATTCTTCATGATGAAAAACCGATTGAACCGGCAGCTTCAGTGAAGGTTGAAATTACTTATATTGGTAATAATGAGAATATTTCTGACGATTTGATGGAAGTAGTTCATTTTGCGGATAGTGGAACAGAGGTTATTTCTGCAGCAACTCTATACCAGGATAATATGACTTCTGTTAGTTTCGTACAGGATAGTTTCTCTGTCACGGGCACTGTTGTCACAGATGTTTCTACGATTGAGAATGGCGACTATATGGTGGTTTATTCTGATGGAAACAAATCATATGCATTGACTAATGATGGCGGAAAAGTTGAAGTTGTTTATGATCCGGCAAAAAATACAGTAAAGTATGATGGAGAAGAAAATCTTGTCTGGGATGTGGAAAACCATGATAGTCATTGGGATGATCACTATTATTTCCGGTCCAAAAAAAACAACCAGTATTATATAGGCCTTTCTGACAAGTCAAATGACATTCTCAGACAATACTGGGGCAGTGTTGTTCTTAAACCAACCACTGGCGGAAAATATACAATGATGGGGGATTCAGAAAGCTCTGGCTCAGGAAAATATCTGGGTTGGAGTAATAATAGTTTTGCGTCAGTGACAAGCAATCCCATTGGTGTGTTTATTGTTAAGGTCGAACCAATAGATGATATAGATACGTCAGATCCAAAAGTAGATGAACGGGTGCATTACATCGTTACAGATCACTACGCTGGCGGAGAAACTTCAATCAGGGCTAATGGTTATTTGACAAGCGGGCAGTCTGTACCATTCGGCAGCAACCCTTCTTCACAGGAGTATGCCGGTGTTACAGTGACGGCCGGACATAATGCAGTGACAATAGGAAATGGCGGAAATATAACGATAAGTCATGATACAAATGTTCATCTGGTTCATGTTGACTATTATTATAAAGAAATCCGACCGACGTCACAACTGGCTGTTTTTAGTGAAAATGATAAATATGATACAAAGACCATTGGCGGAGAGAAATACTATGAATTAGGAGAGGAGAGAGTCCATACAGAAAAGACAGCATCAGTGGCTGAAGGAGGGGACGGAAGATCCTTCAACCTTACACTTGAGGCCTGGAATGTAGATTGGAATATCGCTACAGTAGGTATGGTTCTGGATGCATCCGGAAGTATGGCCTGGGATGGAGCACCGGGTCATTATATGCAGGTCAACAGTGATAATAAGTACCAACCCTATAAATTCCTTTCTCAAAGCGAAGTAAATAAGATACTGTATACTGACTACTCTGATTATTCCGTGAGCGGGTATGGAGATTATACGTACTATGTTTATGAGGATGGGAAAAGCGTGAATGAATATGCGCCATTAGGGTATTATGGGGGGGCCAATCACTCTGGTAATTATCTGACTATGAATGGAAACAGCGCAACGAGATATGCAACTCAAAATAATATACCTCAGGGCAGAGCGGGATGGTACTATGTCAATACAGGAAATGCGAATGCTTTTAATACAATCGGTGGTTCAAAAGAATATAACGGCATTAATCAAAATGACAACAGATTAAGCACATTAACAGTCCATACAAAAAACGGTGATAAACAGGTCACTTTTTATCGAGCTTCTGTGAATGGCAGCAGCGTTTATCAAAATGATATAAAAGAGTGGTTTGTGGATTCGGATACAACAGGGATGTATCGAAAGACAAATACCTATGGCCCGACACAGGGAACTCCTTCCCAGTTCTATGTAGATGATGACGGGTATCTGCATTGTTTCTTTTATCATTCAAATGCTGTTTTTGAATCCTATGTTCTTGCAAAACAGGATTCGGAACCGATCAAGACTGAAATGCTTCAGGATGCCATTGGAAGTTTTACAAGTGCGCTTGACAGCATTGCTCCTGACAGTGCTGTCGGAATGACAAGATTCAGCCGGAGTAATACGACAAATACCAATGGCTTCAATGATAATCAATTGACATTGCTGAACTGGACAACAGATTCAGAAACTATTATCAGCGCATTGAATATGGCTTACGGAGGGGAGTATAAGGCTAATTCAAGCAAAACAGATAAAGGATATGAAAACGCCGGCTCTCTGACTGTTTATGATTATGGTCTTACAAGCAATACGAGTACGCAGAGTGGATTAACATCATTTAATACCTATTTAGCCAATGATAATAATGGAGCATTGATAAAATGGGCACAGGACAATGCTAAGCCCGTAGGTAACGGATACGAATATGATAAATATGTGATAGTATTTACAGATGGTAAAGATACTGACCGTAATAATTCAAATAGCATGGATGCCCAAAATGCCGCTGATGTACTGAAAGACAAAGGCTTTTCTGTTATTACTGTACTGCTGGCACCTGACTCAGCTTTTAATAATGGATCCCTGAATCAGGAATTTACAGAAGCTAAGAATTTCCTTGACACATTAAATGGTCCTTGTACCGGCGGAAGCGGATTGGATTGGACGAATACAACCTATATAGCTACCGCAGCTGATAAATCAGCATTGACAACCGTATTTTTGGATATAGCAAATAAGATAGCAAAAACCTTGACCGATATGACTGTACGGGATTATATAGACCCTCGTTTTCAGTTGGTTGATGAGGAGGATCATCCAATATCTGTAGGTGCTCATCCGGAACTGGGATTTACACTCGGCTATGATTCTGAACGTGATATGCAGTATGTAGAGTGGACAGGTCAGGATATACCTACAAACAAAGTTATGGATAATACAGTAGTGGGTGATAATGGAGAAGCAGTCGATATATCTCTATGGTCTAAAACCATCCGAGTTCGTGCAAAGGATGACTTCCTTGGAGGCAATGAGATCCTTTCCAATGGAAATGTAGAAGAGTTGAATAAAGTATACCCGGACGGCCAGCCTGGCAGTACAGATCCCAAAACATCCAGGTCCTTCCCCCGCACGACAGTAGATCCGGAAGTGTTAAAACTTGAACTGGGTGAAACCGAAGACACGATCTTCCTGGGCGAAAGAATCGATGCTGCGGAGCACAGCAAACTGGAAAGTGAAATCGGGGATACGGTCGATTCCTCATGGTATTATGAGTATCTGGAAAGATATGGCGCTGTCACTAATCAAGATTATATATCACAGATACAGCAGGGAAATCCGGTGACCATACCTTACTACTATTTCCCGGCTGATACTACCGGTACAGAATTTAATGCGGCCAGCCTTAATCCGGCCAACCAGCATGCTTACATGAAGGATCAGATAGGAACATTGACTTATGAGTGGATTCCCTGCGATCCCGACGGAAATGAAATTGCGATTACTGATCCTTATAATCACCTGACTACAAATACAGATGATGTGCATTATCGGTTGAAGATAAAATACACGCCTAAGACGGAGTCAGAACACACAGCCGAGGTTAACAATATGACAGACCCGGATGATTACGGACGGCCGGTTAAGCCTCCGGCAGGTACGGAACAGACAGAAAAGGAATCAGCCAAAGATGATGGTATCGCAACAGTTCATGTGGTTTCCGGTCAGCTGACGGTCAGTAAGCGGATAAAGAAAGAAGATATCCTTAAATATCTGGCCCGCCATGATGAAGCAACATTTACCTTTAACCTGACGAAGACAGGAAATCCTGCATCAGAATATCCCGTGATCGGAACAGATTATACTGACGGATATGGCGGCTATACCTACCCGACCCAGCTTTCTGTCACTGTGACCGCAGCAGCAGTTAATGCAGCTGAGGAAGATGACGGATATGTTACAATCACCGGTACAACGGTTAAAAAACTGCCTGTCGGAACTTATGAAATAACTGAAAACACTCCGGGTGATTCCAGCTTTGCTTTTGAAGAGATAGGGCATTTGGCAGTGGACGCCAACTATCGGGCGTATGCGGAGGATGATTCAACGAAAGTGACCTTTGAAATCGGCAGACTGGCCGCGGATGCCTCAGTGACAGAACCGATCATTGAAAGTAAGCCGGAATTGAATGCACAGAGAGTATCGGTATATGCCCGTAACTCTGTGACGCCCTCAATTCCAGTATCTATTAAAAAAGTCGATATAGGAAATACCAGCAGCCTCCTTGGTAATGCGGTGTTCAGTCTGTATGATTCAGATGCGGTTGATAATTCAGGGAAACTGAAAGAAGACGCTGCTGCAATTAAGACAGGAATAACAACAGATGCTGATGATGATCTGGGCTTTGCGGATCTGGGTGAATTAGATATCGGAACATATTATCTGGTAGAAACTTCTGCCCCTGCAGGTTATGTGCTCCCGGAATATGATTATATCAAGATAACTGTGAATTCAGGAGAAATCAAATATCAGACAGGGAATACAGGAGAACCTAAAACCGCCGCATTGATCACCAGAAATGAGCAGGAAGTATATCTCTTAGAAATATATAACTCAGCTGGCGTTGAGCTTCCTTCCACCGGCGGCCCGGGTACCACGATACTCTGTTTCCTTGGCATTATGCTCATAGGATTTGCAGGCGTGGGTCTGGTAATGAGGCGGAGAAACCAAGCAGCATAACGGGCATACGAAGAAGCTGATTTCAGGAATTGAAATCAGCTTCTTTTGTAAACGAAGGTTGGATATTGTTAAGTAAAGTACATAAAAGTATTTCCGGAGAAATCCTATTATTCACAGATCAGTCACGGATTGGTTATTTATTAAAAAAAAATAAACCAAAGAACTCATTATCATTTTATCTATTTAATTATATAATTATAAAACAATATTTATTATGTTTATTATGGGGTATTATCTGTTTTTTGCGGTAAATGTTTGTTGATTCAGAAGAAATTTTTCATGTTATCTGTAATAGATTTCCTGTGATGATGAATTATGTGAGTCAAAGGGATGGATCGACAGGAGCCGAAGTCAGATTGGTATATGGAGATTGGTTAGAAGGAGATAGTGTATGAGACGATATCTGAAGAAGCTGGAACAATTGCTTCTGTCCCATAGAGGTAATTGGAAAAAATGGCGGGGTATGGTCACGGTTATGGCCATGATTGTAGTCTTTGTGACAACGTATGCTCTGATTCTGCCTGCTATCACCCTGGAAAAAGACCAGGGGAAAACGGAGCAGGGAGTATATCTTGAAAATGTAGAGCGGGGATCCACTGCTTCACTTGAGGAGGATGATGCCGGTCAGACGGAAGGAGAGCCTGGACAAAACAGCGGCTCGTCCGGTAAAGCCGGCAGTAGTTCGGATTACATCCCTGGTATGGAAGATGCAGACCGGCAGGGAAATGTGAGCAGCCAGGGCGGGGAAACCCATACTAATAATCCGGATTCCGGCCGGAAAGATATGCCTGATCAGTCCGGGACGGATCAGAATAACTCCTGCACTGCTTATGCGCATGGTGTGTATACCGGTAAAGGGGATGGCTATACCGTATTTCTGGACTTAAAAGAAGAGATGCGGATTCCGGCAGACGTCACAGTATCTGTGCAAGAGATTCGGGAAGAAGACATAACATCAGAATACCGCAGCTGCCTGTCAGCAGCCAGGAGAGCGTCCGCCAGAGAAGGCCGGGGGGAGATTACTACTGTCCGGTTCTTTAAGTTTGCCCTTTTATCCGGAGGCAGGGAAGTCCGCACCAGTCAGGATATGGATATGCTGATCATGCCTGACCAGAAAGACAAGGTCAGGAATGGCGATCAGGCACATATCCTGGCTTTCCGGGGACCGTCAGCTTTCATGGTCGAGGATGTCAGAACCCAGATGAGCGGTTACCGGGTATCTGCCTATCGTTTCATCTATCCGTCCGTCGCCGGCAGCAGCTGGGGCTTGCTGGGCCTTGCGGTGACAGAGCCAAAGGCAGAAAATAGGGTGAGTGAGACAGCCGGCACAGAAGAAGGAGTCTCCACGGAGTCTGAAGCTGCCACTGAGGATGCAGCTTCCAAAGAAGAGACAGCAGGGTCTACAGAAGAAGCGGCAGCCTCCACAGAGCCTGCAGCGACTACAAAGACCTCTGCATCTACAGAAGAGACGGCAGCAAGTACAGAGAAGACGACAGCCTCCGAAACTGCAGCAGAAACAGAGGCGGCCAGCACAGAAATACCCGGCACAGAGGCAGCAGAGGATGGCAGCAGTCCGTCCGGAACCCTGGAGTATCGTGGCGAAGGCTGCACAGTCGTGATGACCTATGATGAGAAAGCAGGCATCCCGAAAGGAGCAGTCCTCCAGGTGACAGAAATCCGGGAGGGCAGTAAAGATTACGAAAAGTACCTCAAGGAGGCCGCCGCAACTCTTGAGATGGATAAAAAAGCTAACCCCACCGCCCGCTTTTTTGATATCAGGATTATGGATGGAGACAAGGAGATCGAGCCTGCAGCACCGGTTTCTGTTCAGATCAGCTATGATCAGCCCGTCAAAGTCGGGGAAGGGGACAAAGTCGATGCCCTGCACTTCGGGAAAAAGAAAACCGAAGTCATCGAAGATGTGGCCGTAAAGACCAACAGAAGAGATGATGTCGAGGGTGTGACCTTTGAAGCGGATTCTTTCTCGGTGTACGGTATCGTGACGTATACTGTGGACTTCCAATACGAAGCAAACGGGAAAATGTACGAATTCAGCATCCCTGGTGGAGGGTTTGTGAGCCTGGAACATCTGGTGGAAGCGCTGGGGATAAGCAGTGCTGATTCATTCAAAGACTCAGAAGATAGCCGTAAAAATACAGTGAAAGAGCAGTCTGCAGACAATAATACTGATAAAGAAGAAGGAGCTTCTGAAAAAAAAGAAGCTGGTTTCGATGTTGGAGAGAATACGGCATACCAGAAAACGATGGCTCTTAACAAGACAGAAATCAGCGAAGATACGAAGGCGTTTATGACAAATGTAGCCGACGTAGAATTCTCTGATTCCAGGGCACTGTGGATTGGACAAGTCACAGAGGATACTTTGGTCCGTGAACTGAAGGAAACAAATAATCTGGAGATTAAGTATTCTGATAATCTGACAGTGAAGGAGATTGCCGGCATGAATGCCCAGGTCGTGAAAGCAGGAGACTGGGCTTTAATCAGTGTGTATCCGTTCACAGAAGAAGAACTGACCATTGTCATGAAGGATGGCGAGAGATTTACAATACAGTTGAAGGGAAATGCCCCTGCATTTAAACAGCGGGTTCAATACACCGCGGCTGACGGGAACCTGATTGTTACGGCGTCGGCGTCAGAGGGGGCGTTGCCGGAAGGGACAAAACTTCAGATTAGCGAGATTTCTCCATTTGATGAGAACAGAAAAGAGACGGCAGAAAAAGAAGCACAGGTGTACTCGGATGCACTCACTGCGGTCGCCGGCTATCTGAAGGAAAAAGGATCTTCTCTGACGGGTGCCAAAGTATGTGATATCTCGTTTATCGGCCCTGATGATAAAGAAATCGAACCGGACAGCAGTGTGGATGTTTCTATTTCCTTTAGAGATTCTGCGGCTCTGGAAACAGATAAAGATGGGGCTGAAAATGGTGTCGCGCATATTTCGAATGCCGGGAAAGCAGAACAGATGAAAGCGGATATTGACACAGAAGAGAATGGACAAATCCGTGAGGCAGTATTTTCATCGGACACTTTTTCTGTCTATGTCGTTTTTAATGGGTCACCGGATACACAGAGTTCGGAACCGGTGTACCTGAAGGACGGCTGGATTCGTATCGGAGGAGATTACAGGAAACCTGATCCGAATGTACTCCCGGACGGCACACATGGCAGTAATGATGAAAACGGATGGAAGAATTATATCCGTATTAATCTTCATACTCTAAAGCCAAACAGACCTCAGAATTCGATGAATCCAAACGATTATAATCAGACTTCGACATTTGCATGGGCTGCCGGCTATGATGAATTCTTGATTGAAGATTACCAGTTCAACGGGGAAGTTGTCTTCACGCAATTCCATCCCGCTGACCGTGATATTATGGATCCTCAGGCAGGTATGCAGGAAACATATCCTGCCAGAACTGCTTTCCACAACTGGAGCGAGGATTCATGGGAAGTATTTGAAAACGTATTAAATGTGTATGTCAATACAACCGAGCCTGCCCAGACAGCAAATAAGACAGATTATGTCATTCGTTACCATCATGTTGACGGAACGTATCATGAGGAAACAGGTTTTCTGACTTCCTCCTCCGGGTCAAAGAACTTTTCCTATGGGGATAAGATGAAATCCGGCGAAGTATATTCAGGAATGACAATCAGTGCCGGCAATGCGGCTCTTTCCAACGTGAATATTAATTCAGGCAGCGGAAGAATTAATTACGAGAGCACTACTCCGGTGGTCAAAGTGAACATTTACTACAAAGAGGATGTTCAGGGGGTGACCGGAGGGACAGTGAACGGAACGCCCCGGTATGACACATCCGGCAGCGGAGCAGGAAAAATATACGATACCAGCAGGACCGGGCTGCATACGGACAAAACGGCAGCGATTACTTCCAATGCCAGCCTTCAGGATGGCCGTACCTTTGACCTGACATTGGAATCCTGGAATGTGGGGGGCGAACTTGCCAATGTCGGTATGGTTCTGGATGCATCCGGAAGTATGGTCTGGACGAGTGATGAGCCTGTGGTAATCAGGTATTCTGATAATGAATGGAAAAGTATTCTTGGGGAAAGCTACTATAACAGTGTCAAAGGAGATCAGAAGATACTGACTCCGGAAGCAGTGAATAAGATCCTGAATACTGCGAACTGTGACTATTCGAAACTCAGCTATAATGGATATAAGTACTATGTGAAGGACCCTGCGAACTCTGTGAAAGAATATGCTCCGCTGGGTTATTACAAAGGCGGGCGAATGAAAGACAGAGAAGGAAAAGTCGCTTCAGATGACTACTTTATGACTATTGAGATCAGAGAGCCGACAAATCTCCCCTGGGAATCGCCTTCCTACAGATATTATGATGCAACTGCCGGCTGGTATTATATCAATTCAACAAATGGGGCATGGTACAAGAACCATGGGACAGCAAAGGCATATTGCAATTATTCTTATCAGGACGCATGGAGTGTTGATGG
>CACZQE010000357.1 GCA_902783205.1 uncultured Lachnospiraceae bacterium
CTGGCCAGAAAATCCTGCTTTTTCAGCCTGCCGGATACGGAATCCGCCAGACGGTCAAGGATGGGAAGAGCCTCTTCCCGGCCAGTCAGGTCTTCAGGCAGGGTGGTGGAATTACCGACACTCTTTGCCTCCCGGGCTTTTGTTACAACTTCCGAGTCATCCAGACCGTTTGCGTAGCGCCAGAGAAGATCCCCGTGCCGTTTGAAAAGGGTCAGGATTCTGTCCCGGTCGGACCGGGCAAGATCTCCGATCGTGTTGATTCCCAGCTGACGGAATCTTTCGGCGGTCCTGGATCCGCACATGTGCAAAGCAGCCACGGGCAGGGGCCAGAGCTTTTCCCGGATTTCTGAAGAGTAAAGGGTGTGGACCTTATCGGGCTTTTCGAAGTCTGAAGCCATTTTGGCCAGAACCTTCCGGTCAGAGATGCCCACATTCACAGTAAAACCGAAAGTATCCCTGACTCCGTCACAGATGGACCGTGCCGCAGCCTCCGGAGAGGGAAATTTCTCTCTTACAGGCGCGAAATCCATGTAGCATTCATCGATGCTTACCTGCTGAATCCGGGGACAGAAGTCCCGCAGGTAATCCATGAGAGCCCTGCTCTTTTCCCTGTAATATTGGTGGTCGGGTTTGACAGATACCAGGCCCGGACATTTTTTTAAGGCGCTGGCAACCGTGTCTGCAGTGTGGATTCCGAATTTTTTTGCCGGTATGGACTTTGCCACCACAATCCCGTGCCGGGTTTTCCGGTCGCCGCCCACGATAGAGGGAATGGTCCTCAGATCCGTCCCGGAGCCGGATTCCAGCAGTTTAAGAGCGCTCCAGCTTAAAAAGGCGGAATTTACGTCTATATGAAAAATGATTCTTTCACAGGAAGACATCCGGTCATCCCTCCATTCGGAATATAAGTATGCGTTCTCGTCTGTCATTTTCACTGAAGAGGTCGCGGCAGTCTATTTCATCAAAAAAGACCATTTCATCTGCCGTCATGAGATGAGAAATATACTCATCTGAAGGGTAATAGAAAAAGAGAAGGATTTCCCGGGGAAATTCGTACCAGGACGCCCTGATTTTTCCGGTCACACTTCGCAAGATCTCAATTGAAAAGGGGTTAAAGAAAAAGACACGGTCCACATCTCCCCCGACGTCAAAGGATTCTGCTCCCGTCAGGTAAAAACGAGTTTTAGAGCCGGATACGGACCGGGCCTGATTTGCAAGGGCAGCCCGGAAAAGGCGTTCGTCGATTTCAAGACCCAGGGACCTGCAGCGGGTCTGCCAGGAAAGAAAGAAACTGACCCGGCCTTTGCCGGACCCGTAATCGAGGACCGTATTCTTCTTTGTGATATAGCCTGTATTGGCCAGTCGGACCAGAACAGGATAGGGCGTCGGTTCATAAGGATAGTGATAAATGTCCGAATGAGAATCATCACGCCCGCCGGTCCGGATCTTCAGCATCTGATCCCACTGTAATTCATTCATCGGTCTTACCCTGCATGTCCGGATTCTTTTTTATAAGATCGGATAAGTATTTACTGTAGAAGAAGTCATGAGTCAGCCTGTCATATTCGGCCCAGAGGGGAAGTGTCTCGCAGGAGGATGCTCTGGGGCAGGGCTCCGCGTCTTCCGCCAGGCAGGCCACGGTTACCATAGTCCCTTCCATTAATTCTATAATCTCACCGATGCTGTATTCTTCCGGTGCCCGGCAGAGCCTGTAACCGCCGCCCTTGCCGCTTACACCCTGGAGAAGCCCGCCGCCAACCATATCCTTTACAATGATTTCCAGGTATTTTTTTGAGAGTTCCTGCCGGGCAGCGATTTCCTTTAACGGGACATAACGGTCTACGCCGTTTTCCGCAATATCGATCATGACCCGGATCGCGTAACGTCCACGTGTTGAAATCATATATGTTTCCTCCCTTCCGGCTTTTTTCCTATTATACAGTAGGCAGATGGGTAAAGCAAGACATAATTACCTATTGACATACTAGGTGAAAGGATTTATAATTCACTCATGGTGAAAGAAAGGAGATATGATTTATGATATATGCAGATAATGCCGCCACAACAAAAATGAGCAAGGCGGCCGTTCATACACTGGTGTCTCTCCAGGAGGAAGCCTGGGGAAACCCGTCAAGCCTTTATGCACACGGACAGAAGGCAAAAGAAATCCTGGAAAAGGCCCGGGAGGATACAGCTGCCATAATCGGCGCACAGCCCAGGGAGATTCTTTTTACCTCCGGGGGAAGTGAGGCAGATAATCAGGCAATCCGGTCCGTCGCAGCCCTGGGAAAGAAAAAGGGGAAGATGCACATCATTTCCTCTGCCTTTGAGCACCATGCTGTCCTCCATACTCTGGACAGGCTGGAGAAAGAAGGATTTGAGATTACTCTGCTGGATGTCCATGAGAACGGAAGAATTCTGCCGGAAGAGGTGGAAGCAGCCATCCGGGAGGATACCTGCCTTGTTACGATCATGTATGCCAATAACGAAATCGGAACCATACAGCCCATTCGGGAAATCGGGGCTGTCTGCAGAAAGAAAGGCGTGCTCTTCCATACGGACGCAGTCCAGGCCATCGCCCATATTCCGGTAAATGTGGAGGAAGACAATATCGACCTCCTGTCCGCATCCGGTCATAAGTTTCACGGTCCCAAGGGAGTCGGATTCCTCTATGCCAGAAAAGGCATCCGGCTGACAAACCTGATTGACGGAGGAGCCCAGGAGTCAGGCAAACGTGCCGGAACAGAAAATGTTCCCGGTATCGCGGCCATGGTGGAAGCCTTAAAGGAAACCCACGCAAGGATGAGGGAGGATGCAGCCCGCCTCATGCAAGTAAGGGACAGGCTGATCAGCGGACTGGGAGAAATTCCCCATTCTGCCCTGAATGGAGATCCCGTGCACAGACTGCCGGGAAATGTAAATTTCTGCTTTGAAGGAATTGAAGGGGAATCCCTTCTTCTGCTTCTGGATGATAAAGGTATCCAGGCCTCTTCGGGAAGTGCCTGCACATCCGGGTCCCTGGATCCGAGTCATGTGCTTCTCGCCATCGGCAGGGTACACGATGTTGCCCACGGTTCTCTCCGACTGAGTGTAGGAGAGGAAATCACCGATGAGGAAGTTGATTATATTATAGAGTCGGTAAAAGAAGTCGTTGCCTACCTTCGAGGCTTCTCTCCCATATGGAGAGACCTGATGGCAGGAAAGAAAGAATTCATTTTATGAGGAGGAAGTCATTATGGCATTATATAGTGA
>CACZQE010000358.1 GCA_902783205.1 uncultured Lachnospiraceae bacterium
AACTTCTTGAAGTCCTGATAGAAGATCTCATCCGCGGTCTTGGATCTCAGATTACTGCCGGCATCAAACATATCCATAGCGTACTCGTCAATATCCACATCGGCGATAGCGGCAAGCCGCTCCGCGATCATGCGGTCCACCACTGTACAGGTCGGAGACCGGAAGCTCAGGGTGTCTGAAAGGATCGCTGACAGGAGTAATCCGGCAATGTGCGGAGGAATGTCGATTCCGTTCTCATCGTACATCTGGGTAACGATCGTAGCGGTACATCCCACCGGCTGGTTACGGAAGAACAGAGGTGCCGTGGTCTCGATATTACCGAGTCTGTGGTGGTCGATGATCTCCAGGATCTCAGCCTCATCAAAACCGTCAACGGCCTGGGTCTTCTCATTGTGGTCTACCAGGATCATTTTCTTTCTTTCAAGGTCAAGGAGATTACGGCGGGACATCATGCCCAGGTAATTCCCTTCCTTATCTATGATCGGAAAATCTCTCACTCTCTGCTTCGCCATAACTTCCTGGATATCCTCCACGAAATCATTGTCCCTGAAAGTGATCAGATCTTTTTTGGTCATAAAATGTCTTACCGGCATGGAATGGTTCAGCAGGCGGGCTACAGTGTATGTATCAAAAGGCGATACGATCACACGGCAGTCATGGTCGGCTGCGATCCGGCGGATCGTCTTGGAGACTTCCGTTCCCGTACAGATGATGATACACTGGGCATCCATCTCGATCGAGCACAGCTGGGCCTCGTAACGGTTGCTCAGAAGAACAATATCGTTGGGCTCGATGTAGCTCTCAAGAATATCCAGGTTTGCGGTAGCCACCACAACCTTGCCATCATCCACAACGCCGTCGATATCTCCCACGACCATCTCACCGTCGATCGTCTCCACGATATTCCGGTAGCTGGTCCGGGCATCCGAAAGGATCCGGCTGTCATAAACATCCATATCGGAATAGGCAATATCACCGATGGTGATGATTCCCTTTAATTTCTTCTCATCAAGGATCGGAAGGGACACAATGTGGTCCTTCCTCATCTTATACCAGGCATTCTTCAGCGAAAGCTCACTGCTGATACCGGGAGTCTCCCGATACTCAATATCGGAAACCTGCGGACGGACATCATTAATATAATAAGGCGGCTCTACCTGAAAGTGGTCCAGCACGAACTGAGTCTCCTCATTCACCTGTCCGGCCCGGGATGCTATGTAATTCACATCTCCGCCGTCCCTCTCGTTCAGTGTGTTCTTAAGATAGGCATAGGAAAGGGCGGAGCAGATAGAGTCTGTATCCGGATTCTTATGTCCGATGATATACACATTCTTTTTCTTTTCCAAAATGAACCTCCTCTTTTGTTAACGTTAGTATTATTACACCCTGGCAAAAAAGTACAATGATCATTCTTTTCCGCCTGGTATTATTGTAAATAAATTCTGTTTCTTTTTCAACTGTTTTTCGTGAAAGAGACCCCGGTATTCCTTCCTGGAATACCCCTTCAGTTCGAATACCGGAATGCTGTCACAGAAGCGGTTCAGGAAAGTGACGGCCTCCTGTTTCTGCTCCCGGGAGGAGAAATGGATGCTGTCCAGTTCCTTCTCTAACTGCTCAGCTTCCTCCCCGTTCTGCACCCGATCCACAAAGCTTCTCACCGTGACATTTACTTCATAGTAATTCATCCGGACATCGTTATAGAGCAGTCCGGCCAGCTCACCCAGGCCGGGCCAAGCATTGTTGATCCCACCGGTCTCGCACAGGTCGATCAGCTCTTTCCTGGTAAACTTCTTGTAGTCAAGGTCCGCGTACTCCCGCAGGTACATCATCAGCAGATCCGGATTTTTTACCCCTTGATACTGAAAATACTGATTTTTCCTGTGGACATCCTGGAGTATATTACCGAAGGACCACAGGGTACACCGTCCTTTCAGGAACATCAGGAACTCCTCGTAGCCGACGACACTGCTGCTGATCTTTAGAAACTGTTCATAAAGAATATCTGTCTTCATGAATCCGTAAACATACATCATACCGATGATGATCTTTTCCCACTCATCATACATCTTCATGGTTTTCCGGCTTTTCTTGCTCTTTAAAAGAAAATAAAAGCGGTCCTTCATCTCATCGATCACAAAGATCTTGTTGGGTTCTTTTGTGACCGGATTGCCGCGGCGGTAGGTTAGCAGCCCGAAGATCTGAAGATATTCCATGTAGTTCCAGTGGAGATCATCCATGAGCATTTCCTCATTATCCCAGACCTGCACAAGAAAATGAAGCATGTCACCGGACAGCATTTGCAGGATCTTTGTCTGGTCATCGCAGAATTCATCATGCAAAAGCATCAGGTA
>CACZQE010000359.1 GCA_902783205.1 uncultured Lachnospiraceae bacterium
GTCAAAAGGGATGTTGATTATTCCGCCCGGTTTTACATACGGGGCGGCGTCGGCGGCGGCAGGCCTTACGGTCTGCTGTCAGGCCGAACGTCTACCGATGGAACATCGATTTAACAAAGCAGGAAGGAGGAAGTGATGCTGTACAGAAAGAAAGAACTCCATGACGGCTGGGTATTTCGGAGGGGCGATATCTATCTGGCCAATCTGAACCCGTTCCGGGGCTCCGAGCAGGGAGGGACAAGGCCGGTCCTTGTGCTCCAGAACAATGCCGGCAACTTCTTTTCCCCCACCCTGATCGTGGCGCCGATTACGACAAGGCTCCATAAGCTCAGCCTTCCGACGCACCATCTGCTCGGGAAGGAGGGCGGGCTTTACCACGACTCCATGGTAGAACTCGAGCAGCTGCGGACGATCGATAAGTCACGGGTTACAGCTTACATAGGGAGGCTCGGAAGAAAGACCATGGAGGAGATCGAAGAAGCGGTATTAAAAAGCCTCGGCATCGTAATTCCTGAGGAAATGGAGGCACCCTGATACGGACAGGATGGATAAAGTTAAGTGATAACAGATCCTAAAAAAGACACTGTTGTAATGCAGAGCATGAATACTTGAGGAGAGAGTAAAAAATGACAGAGAATAAATATGAAAATGCAGCCGCTATTTCCGGCACGGATGTGACTACATTAAGTGGTACAGCAGCGGAGGCTCCCGCGAGAGAGAAAAGATGTTATACCGTTGGAGACCTGCAGGAGATCCTGATGTGTGGGAGACGCACGGTGTATGACCTTCTGAAGAAGAAGGAGTTCAGCTGTATCAAACTCTCCGGGGCAGGATACCGGATTTCAAAGAGAAGCTTCGACGATTGGCTGGACAGTCAGGCGGGGTAAGCACAGGACGGCCTGTTTGTCAAGGATGGCACTGCTGCGGTGCCATCCTTTTCTAAAGGATCAGCTTACGATAGACTTTGAACTGCTATAAAGCAACAGTACATAATCCGGACATGCACCGGATCCGTTAAAGGAGGGAATAGCGTGGCAAATGGTGTGAAAACGACTCTTTCTGTCCGGGAGATGGGGAAGATTCTCGGACTGAAGAAAGTGGAGTCCTATTATCTCGTCCATAAGGGGCATTTTGAGACGATCATTGTGGAAGGGAAAATGCGGGTCGTGCGCAGCAGCTTTGAGGAGTGGTACGCGAACCAGGACCGCTATCGGAAGATTGAAGGAGAACCTCCCGGAAAGAAACTGAGAGAAACATCCTGGTCAGCAAAGGACGCAGCTGAACATCTTGCCATCAGCATAGACCTGATGTATACGATCATCCGTCGGGACAGGCTGAAAACCATCATGATTGACGGAGTAAATCGGATACCGAGAGATGAATTCGATAAATGGTACGGGAAGCAGGACCGGTACAGAAACCCTGCAGACAGGGCAAGGGACGCAGAGATGGAAGCTGCCAGTATGACGATGCCGGAAATGGCGCGGCTTCTTAATATTTCCCGTGGCGATGTATATAGAATCATCCGCGAGGATAAAGGAAGAACCTTTCAAATGATAACGATCGCGGGAAAGAAAAGGATCCTTCTGGACAGTTTTGAGAAATGGTATGCCGGACAGAATAAATACAGTAAGTTGGGGGCACAGCCCGGTAAGAGGGCGTATAGACAGGGAAGGAAAGCATATGCCCATTGTCTTAACAGAAAGACCTCGGAAGAGACTTTAAAAAGGGTGCCGTTTTCTAAAGAAAAGAAGGCAGGGACAGAATTGCTTGTTCCGGAGACATCTGAAAACATGCAGCCGGGACAGCCGGATGCTTCCACAGAAGAGCAGCTGTTTCTGACACCCGGGGATGCGGCAGTGATCGCGGGATGCACCCCTTCTACAATCAGGAGGTGGGTTCAGTCCGGGAAAATAACGGCAGTTTACTTACCCTCCGGAAGGATATATATTGCGCAGTCAGAGCTGGAATGGTTTCTTTCTGCTAATTGTCCGGCTGGCAATGAGCGGGATTCGGATGAAGCGAAGAGCGATCACA
>CACZQE010000360.1 GCA_902783205.1 uncultured Lachnospiraceae bacterium
GTTGACTTCCCGCAGCCTGTTTTCCCTACCACAGCTACATATTCGCCGCTTTTTATCTTTAGTGAAAGGTTCTCAAGGACATAAGGTGTCTCCTCACTGTAGCGGAAGGACACATTTTCCATAGAAACACTTCCCGAGATACCGGTCACGATTTCCTTATGATCCGCCAGCTCCGGCTCCGCCTCGAGAAATGGTTCTGCCATCTCCAGAATAGGCTTGATCTGTGCGGCAGAAAGAGCAATTCCCGTCAGTGAAGAGAATGCTCCCATCAGCATGCCGAAGGATGCGCTGAAGGCAAAGAAGGAGGACTGGTCTACGCCTGCTTTTATGGCCAGGTAATAAAGTATGATGTTTGAGACGAGCCCGATTGCCGTGGAAATGACACTGTTGATCTTTATCAGCAGAGGAGGATTATACCTCAGCTCGGCTACCTGTGTATAGAGTTTCATCCAGCCTGTAAACGCTCTCTTTTCAGCGCCTGCCAGTTTAATCTTCTGTACTCCGGATATAAGGGAATAGCTCCTGCCTGTTTCTTTAGCCGAACGATCCATCATCTTTCTGTTGATCCCGGTCTGCATCAGAACCGTGATCACGGAAAATCCCACCGTGACCAGAACCACAATCAGAGCCGGGACTGCCAGAGCCGATGTGAATTGGAAAATCTGTCCCAGATACAAAAGCGAGGTAAAAGATGTCAGGCCGCCTGTCAGGACGATGCTCGTCAGCAGGCTGCACAGCTGATTGACCGAGGCTGAACGGCTCTTGAGCTCACCCGGGCTGTAATCGCGGAAAAAACTTGCGGGAAGAGACATCTCCCTGATCATCATGGCGGCATCCACACTTATTCCTGTTGTTATACTCACCCTTGATTCAAGCAGACCTTTTGTGCTGTTCAGCAGCTGTGTCGACAGGGCAGCGCATGTCATAAATACAGCTATGCCTATAAGTGCTCCTGACTGCCGGCTGTTAAGAACCGGCCCGGTCAGCATTTTTGTAATCCAGGGCATAACGAGTGAGGCCAGGATTACAGCGTAGCTTACTGCTATCAGCATAATCATGTCACTGGCTCTGATACAATGTCTCAGATACAGGAGAAGATCCGGGATGCCCAGCTTTTTCTGGGGCAGGGGACGGTAGAAGCAGACTGCCTCCCTGTCGAGATCACCGGCTGTTATCCTGTTAACAGAGCATTTCTCCCCGGTCTGCGGGTCCTTATAGCTGTAACCCCTGATTCTGCCGGGAATCAGGGCAACCGGCATTTTGTCTTCCCCAAGGAAACCGATCATGGGACCCCAGGCATCTTTATACCACTTCTCCGGAAGTTCCACTGTTCTGCGCATAAGACCGTGGGGACGGAGACAGTAATCCATCTGCTCTTCTTTATCCTTGATCTGTTCCGGCACTTCCACCGGCTGGAAATGATAGTATTTTAAAATTTCATCAATTGCGCTTTTGGTTACAAAACGCTCGTCATTGACCTTCTGGACTGACCGTCTTCCCATGATCACCCCTGCCGCATCCAGCAGGGATTCTTCCAGTTTCAGATTGTCAGACTGGCGGCGTTCTTCTATTTGATTTTGAAACCAACCCATAGCAATACCTCCTCACTCGTTGGTCACGAGCTCGGCATATACGCCGTCAAGCTTCATCAGGTCTTCATGCTTTCCTCTCTCGACCACATCACCGTGATCCATAACGATAATCTCATCACAGCTGCGGACAGTGGAAAGGCGGTGAGCAATCACGATACAGGTAATACCGCGGTCATGAATTGCATTTACCACTTCATTTTCTGTTTTCGCATCCAGGGCAGAAGTCGCTTCGTCCAGAATGATAATGGTCGGATCCTGAGCCAGGACACGGGCTATTTCCATTCTCTGCCGCTGACCGCCTGAAAAGTTCTTTCCGCCGCTTGTCAGTTTATATTCATATCCGCCCGGCAGCTGCATGATATCGTCATGCAGCCGGGCATCTCTTGCAGCCAGGATCATCTCAAAATCTTTGATACTGGTGTCCCACATTTTAATATTGCTGGCCACCGAATCTTCAAACATAATGATATCCTGGTCCACAACGGCAAGAGACCCTACCATTACATCTCTCGGATAGGCTTCTCTTGGTTTGCCGTCAAAAAGAATTTCTCCCGCCCATGGTTCATAAAGGCCGGAAATCAGTTTGGATATGGTGGACTTACCACAGCCGGAGGCACCGACAAGGGCAACCTTCTGTCCGGGTTTCAGTGTGAGGGAAAAATTCCTGATCAGGGGTTTATCCAGTCTGGAATAGCCAAATGTGATATCCTTTATCTCAAGACCTCCCCTGAGCTTTATCAGTTCTGTATCCTCTGCTTTCCGGTCAAGAGTATTCTTATCCTCCGGATACTCCATAACATCCTCGACACGCTCCATCTGAGTACGCATTTCCTGAATGGTCTGTCCTGCCGAGATCAGAGTCTGGGCAGGTACCATAAAAGAACTGAGAAAGCCCTGGAACATCATGATCGCACCCAGGGTTGTATGTCCGAGCATTACATAATAAACACCTACGATCAGTACGGAATAATTCGCTATAGTGGTAAGCAGGGTCGGTACCATTCCCAGATACTGATTGGTCCGGATTACCTTCACAGTCTGCGCGTTTACAGAGGCCTGATAGCCTGCCCACTTCTGAAAGAAACCGTTTTCCGCGCCGCTGGCTTTGATCGTCTCGATCATACTGATTCCTGTTACTCTGGTGGCATCCAGCTTGCCGGAATCACGCATCATGACACGGGTAATATTGACTCTCTTTTCGGAGATGATCCTGGAAATAGTGATATTGATAAGCAGTGTCGACAGACCGATCGCTGTCAGTATCGGGCTCTGTCTCAGCATCAGCACCAGATAAAAGATCATCATAGCCGTATTCAGCAAAAGGGGCGAAAATGTGCCGACCAGAACGCCCGCAATCGTTGCATTCATGGCGGACCGGGACTGAATATCTCCTGCCAGCCTCTGGGAAAAGAATTCCATGGGCAGATGGAGGACTTTCCACATATAGGCTGTACTTCCGACCAGGTCCATTTTCCCGTTTATCTTAAGAGAATAGATGGCCTGCACCCAGGCCACGATAATCTGAACTGCCGCCAGCAGAATCATGGCAATAATAAAGGGATACAGCCAGTTCCGGTTTATACCTGTGAGAAGACGGTCCATAAAAATCCTGGACGTAACAGAGTTCACAATACCGAAAAGATAACCTATGACCGTTGTCAGCATTACAAAGGCCACTGCGGCACCCGCCCCGACAAGCCTTCTGCGGGCAAATTCGAGCGTGCTTCGTCTCCTGCCGCTGGGCTCAAAACTGTCAGAAGGTACAGGTATCAGTACAATCCCGGTAAAAGATCTGTCAAACTCTTCCCATGTCACTTTTATCCTGCCTCTGGCCGGATCGTTTAAATGTACCCACTTGCCGCTGAAACCGTCCAGCACCACGAAATGATTCATATTCCAGTGGATAATACAGGGAAACTTTCCCTCCTCTTTCAGCCCTGCGGGACTCACCCTGTAGGCTTCCACGTCAAATCCGTAACTCTGGGCCGCAAGCAGGATCTTTCTGGCATTGGATCCGTCCCGGGAGACATCGCAGTCCAGCCGGACCTGCTCTAAAGGAATCCACTTATCATAGTATGCCGCAATCATGGCAAGACAGGCCGCGCCGCATTCCAGCATTTCCAGCTGCATGATCACAGGTACTTTTGCAACCCCATTTGTAAGGGTCGGTTTGATTTTTTTCTTTTTTTCTAAACTCATTTTCAGGTCCTCACCTGCTCTCCAGCAGGAAGCTGATCGGTTTCGTTTCATCCACAACTACAATACCGTTATAGCTGCCGTCCGGAAGAGAAATCTCCGCCACACCCGTGATTCTTCCATAGGAATCCTCCTTGGTGGAAGCAATTACCGCCTCCTCGGACCCGACACGGAGTTTCATTCCTTCTCTGATCTGTTCCGGACCGGTAATAACGACCTCCGCCCGGTGCTTTTCCACAATGATCTTTGCATCTGCCTTTGTTTCCAGCGTTCCTACAGCAGACCAGACCGCCAGTCCCGCCATAAGAAGAATAACCGCCAGCAGAACTGCCCAGATTCCCGGGTCCGTCACCTTAAGATAATCCGTAAGCTGGTCAGGTGAAGATATCCTGTCAACTACTTTCTTTCTGAACATTGTATTGTTTTCGTCGCTCATGCTTTGCTCCTTTATCTGTACCTTACCTCTCGGGACATTTTAACAATGAATATCCGTATGTTATATTATACAATGTGATTACAGTTGGTTCAATCTGTCATATTTGTGTTATAATATAAAAACACAATAAAATCTTCATTTTTGGAGGAAGCCCATGCGAAAATTACTGATCGTCATTGATATGCAGAATGACTTTATTGATGCCGCCCTCGGCACAGAAGAAGCTGTGTCAATAGTGGAGGCGGTCAAAGATAAAATCCGTACCTGTCCGGCAGAGGATATATATGCTACCATGGATACACACGGTGAGAACTACATGGACACACAGGAAGGGAAGAATCTTCCCGTAAAGCACTGTATCAGGGGAACGGAAGGCTGGCAGATCCGGCCTGACATTGCAGAACTCCTTACAGGCGCTCATATTTACGAAAAGCCAACCTTCGGCAGCACGGCTCTGGCGGCTGACTTAAAGGCCCTGTCGGACAAAGAAGAGATTGAGATCGAATTAGTAGGACTCTGCACCGATATCTGTGTTGTCTCCAATGCCCTGCTTCTTAAAGCATACATGCCGGAAGTAAAGATCTCAGTGGACGCAGCCTGCTGCGCCGGGGTTACACCTGACAAGCATCTGGCCGCCCTTGAAACCATGCAGTCCTGTCAGATTCATGTGACAAACCTGTAATAACAGATAAAGACAACGAATGAGGTGACATTTATGATACAGTACCGACTGGTTCAGAAAACAAAGGTTATAGAAGGACCCGGCTGCATAGAGCTGCTGCCGCAGCTTTGCCGGGAAAACGGTTTTGAAAAGCCTTTCCTTGTCTTCGATCAGGGTATTGCCAGGGCGGGAATAGCCGGGAAAATCACCGGCATCCTGGAAAAAGCGGGAATGGCTTACGCTTCCTATGACCGGATCACACCGGATCCTACCAGCGACCTGGTTGAAGAGGGTGCCGCTTTATGCAGGGAGGCCGGATGTGACTCTCTCATCGCCATCGGAGGCGGCAGCACTATGGACGCAGCCAAGGGAATCAACATCATGCGGGTCAATCAGGGAAGAATCCTTGACTTCGTAGGACATGAGGACCGTATGCTCCCCGCAGGAAGCCTGATCTGCATCCCGACTACAGCCGGGACCGGCAGCGAACTTTCCAACTGGATCGTAATCACTGACCTTACAAAAGGAGACAAGCATCCGATTGATGTACGTAACTCCATGAGCGAGTATGCCCTGCTTGATCCCGGACTGACCACCGGCCTTCCCCCTCACATCACGGCGGAAACCGGTCTGGATGTATTCTCCCATGCCTTTGAAGCCTACACATCTTCAAAATGCAGCCCCCTGACAGATCTTCTCTGTGAAAAAGTCATGGAAGAGGTTATCCGGTGGCTTCCCCTGGCCGTAACAGACGGAAACAACCTTGAGGCAAGAGAAAGAATGATGGTATGCGCCTCCTACGGCGGCTTCCTTCTGATAGACTGTCTCGTTCATATAGGCCACTGCATAGCGCATGAAATCGGCGCGCGCTTCCACATCCCCCACGGTGCAGCCTGTGCCTATGCTTTTCCCGAGATGGTCCGCCATATAGCATATGCCAGAACCGAAAAGATCCGTTACACGGGCCGGCTCCTGGGCGCCAGATTTTCCGGAGATGAGACCCCTGTGGAAATAGCGGAAAAAACCATCGCTGCCTACAGGGCATTCCGTGATATCAGTGTAGGTCTCAGTCCCATTTCATCCTATGAGCCTGACCTTGGTAAGGTAAACCTGGAAATGGCAGAGCATATATTCAAAGATCCCATCACGGCTCTGACGCCGACAAAGACCACTGTGGAAGATATTTTTATCATGCTCTATCACATTTTCACCGAAGGACATTAAAAGCAGAAAAACAACAAGCCTTTCCGGCAGGATCACCGCCGGAAAGGCTTTTCTCATTTCAAAGCTTATTTTTTCTCTACTTATTGACGATACGGATCATGACCACAGACAGTAGTTTGAAGCAACCCAGTCCACGCCTTCCCTGATGTAGAGTCTGGCGTCGTCCGGATTGTCCACAGTCCAGACAACCATGGATATACCCGCCTTCTTTATTCTCCGGATATCCGAGAGCTTATTGGCCTTGCCCTGGATCGACAGGTTGATTCCATGCTCCTTATACCAGGATAGATCCAGGTCTCTGGTCTTCTTCACAAGATGATAAAGGCTTACATGGTCTGCCCCTTCTTCCTTTGCCACCCTCTGCATCCCGATCAGTGAGTTGAGATTGAAAGAAACAAAGATCACCGGGGCGTCGCCCATAATCTCTTTGACCTGGCAGATGATATCTCTTAAATAATCATCATCCAGCGGCTCTTCCACGTTCCAGTTGTCCTTGAGTTCCATCATGGGAACCATGCCTGAATCCCTGCAGATGACCAGATACTCCGACAGGAGGGGAACATACTGGGCTTTCGGGTCGTCTTCATATTGATCAGACTGATTTCCGCCGACTATGGGAATCTGCTTCAGCACGTTATAAGTGACATCTTTTACCAGGATATCCTGATCGCACATTCTTCTGAGACTTGCATCGTGCATGAGGACCAGCTTGTTGTCTTTGGTCCGGCGAATGTCCGTCTCCATAGCCTGAAATCTCAGATCTCCGGCCATCTCAAACGCCCTGACCGTATTCTCCGGCGCCTCGCCGGAAAGACCTCTGTGTGCCACATACTGTGTCGTGTCTTTCTTAAGGGGAATCTGCGTCCGAAGTCTGTCAGCTCTCATGTTTCTGAAGGGCCTCTTCCATGCATCGTCCAGTTTTACGGTCCAGGATTTTAATTTCTTTTTCATAGGCTGTCATCTGCCTCCTTATCTTATGAAATCAAAGGATAAGCATATCCCTTTCTCAGCATAAGATACCACAGCCGGTCAAAGATGTAAATGCAGAGAGGGCATGGCCGAAGCCGTTTGCTTTTCATATGGGCCTGACATATAATAAATAGCAGCAGGAACTTTACAATGTGAAAAATGCAGATCCGAAAGGAAGAGGAATGAATCAGCAGACCATTGATTATTATAACCTTAATGCCCGGGACTTTGCCGATTCCACCTTTGAAGCGGATATGAGTAAATGCCGGGACCGCTTTCTCAACTATCTGCAGCCGGGACAGAAAATCCTGGATGCCGGCTGCGGCAGCGGCAGAGACACGGCTGCATTTCTGGAGGCAGGTTATGAGACGGAGGCCTTTGATGCTTCAGAAGCCCTGTGCCGGATCGCTTCTGAAAAAACAGGCATCCGGGTAAAGCAGCTTTGCTTTGAAGACCTTTCAGGCCGGGAAATCTATGACGGCATCTGGGCCTGTGCATCCCTGCTGCATGTGGCGGCGACGGATCTTCCGGATGTGCTGGGCAGAATTTACCGGCTGCTCAAAGAGGGCGGCATCTTCTATGCTTCCTTTAAAAAAGGAGTGGGAGAACGGACCAAAGGAGACCGTTATTTTCACGACCTGACAGAGGAAAAATGCCGGACACTGGCTCAGGATGCCGGGTTTACGGTAAAAGAGGTGTTTATCACTGAAGACGTACGCCAGGGGCGCAGCTGTGAGAAATGGGTCAATATAATAGCTAAAAAGAATCAGAGGTAGATATGGATAAGATTGTAAACTATAAAGAAGAAACTGTAATCATTCAAAACGGGACACATCAGCTTTACGGCATTCTGACTCTTCCGGAAGATTTTCCGTCATCAGGAACTGCTTCCTTTCCCCTGATCATCGGCTGTCACGGTTTTGACGGAACTTATAAAAGCAAGCTTGATTACGCACAGTATCTGGCCCGGCGAGGAGCTGCCTTCTATGCCTTCGACTTCTACGGCGGAGGCAGGGAAACCATGAGCGGGGGCACTATGGAAGAGATGTCGGTCCTGACCGAAGCGGATGATCTGCTGGCTGTGATCAGGCATTTCCGGGAGGATCCCCGCATTGACGCCGGCCGTATCGCATTGTGGGGGCACAGCCAGGGCGGATATGTGGCAAGCTATGTGGCCGGGACCCGGCCTGAGCTGGTCCACAGCATGATTCTTCTCTACCCGGCTTATGTGATCCGGGATCATGTCAGA
>CACZQE010000361.1 GCA_902783205.1 uncultured Lachnospiraceae bacterium
AAGGATATTTGTCCGAGAATGGTAGAATCCGCGGTTGATATCCTGGAAGAGATGGAAATATAAGCAACCGGGTACAGTGACACCAATTTCCGGCTTGCCGATATTTAAAGAGCTGTCCCCTTTGCCGGGATTGTAAATTGAGTCATATCATTGCCCTCCAACTCCAGAAGAGCTTTTTTCCTCATGATTCCCCCACCGTATCCGGTCAGGTTCCCGTTTGCTCCGACCACCCGGTGGCAGGGAACGATGATGCAGATCGGATTATGGCCGACCGCTCCGCCGACTGCCTGTGCAGACATTCTTTTGAGCCCTCGCTCATTTGCGATTTGATCGGCAATCCATCCGTACGTAACCGTTTTTCCAAAAGGAATCTCACACATGATCTCTCCGACTCGATTACGGAAATCAGAGCCTACCAGATGAATCCTGGGAAAGAACCCGGGATCGCGGCCTGAAAAATAGATATTCAGCCATTCTTTCGTTTGAGCAAAATAGTCTGTTTCACGCCGAACGGCTCCTTTCTTCAGACCAAGCCCAATATACCTGCCGCCTTCCGTAAACCAAAGCCCTGTAAGTCCCCGCTCATCACCGGCAAGCAGGATGTTTCCCAAAGGGGATTCATAATCATTCGTGTAAATCATTCTGTACCTCCCGAATACCAGTTTACAGGTTTTTCAGAACCAATGCAATTCCCGACAGAATTAATAAAACAGTAGTATTTTTGCGAACTATCTCATCGTTCATATGTCCGCAGCACTTTATGCCTGTGAACAGCCCCGGCAGGGCAAAAGGAGTAAGGAGTATAACTGATTTTATTGTGTCCGGTGTAAGAAGTCCCAGAGCTTTATAGAGAACGATGCGAAAGGAGTTTTCTACGATAAATACTGCGCTGATATTCGCCTTGAACGATTCATCATTCTTTGTGACGCGACTGACATAAGCCGCTAACAGTGCCCCACTCCGAATAATCCGCACAACATGCCCGCTGTAACAGCTACTTCGCATAATGTGGGGATGCTGCTGCGGCTAAGCCTTAGCGGAGTCGGAGCGTGCATCTGCCCGCAAAAGATTGTTCAGAGTGGATTGACGCCGGGGCAGCTGGACTCCGTATGGGTGTTCCCATTTGGGGTGGAAACGGCAAACCGTATTCAATTCGGCTATCCAAAACACTCCTATCAGTGGAGTGTGATGGAGGAATTCATTACATGTGCTAAGGCAGTTATCCGCTGAGAATAGAAGGTAAGGTGGATATTACATATGAAAAGAAGAATAATGAATGCATTTTTCCTGGCCCTGATGCTGACAGTAATCACGTTCACGGTCTCATGCGCCGGTACATCAACGCCGGATAACGGCGGAGAAGATGGTGCTGTATTGAACTACAGGATCGCGGACAAGGCTGAGGGGACCGAACTGATGCTCTCCAACGACGAGTTTTTTGCCGGAATGACGCAGAATGATCTTGATTTCAGAATGCAGGAGTCAGGAGCGCAAATGGACAGATACAAAGAGTTCGCAAAAGAGCAGGTGCGTGATTTTACAGACGAGCAGAAAGCGATTATCGATGAGCATATGGAAAGGATCAGCAGGGTGATCGCTGAAAGAGGGTATAAGCTCCCTGAGCTGGAACAGATCGTGTTTATAAATACGACAATGCTCGAAGAATGCGGATCAGCGGCTTACACTCACGGCACACAGATATATATAAGAGGGGATTTTCTTACAAAGAAAAGCAGTGAAGATGGGGGTAAGGAATTCCTGGATTACGTTTTTTCCCACGAATTATTTCACTGTATGACGCGGTGCAGCAGTGAGTTCCGTTCCAAAATGTACAGAATAATCCATTTCACGACCCGGGATGATGATTATGAAATGCCGCCTTCGGTAAAAGAATATTATATTTCCAATCCCGACGTGGAACGTCACAATTCATTTGCGACATTTGTTATAAACGGTAAGGAGATCGACTGCTTTACGGCATTTGTGACGACCAGGCATTTTGAAAAGAAAGGTGATGAGTTCTTTGATTATGGTATCACAGCGCTGGTGCCTGTTGACGGAACAGACACCTATTATACTCGGCAGGATGCCGAGAATTTTGATGAGGTCTTCGGAAAGAATACCGATTATGTGATCGACCCGGAGGAGTGCATGGCTGACAACTTCGGTTTTTTGATCTCTTATGGAATGAATGGTCCTGACGGCAGCGGCTATCCTGATCCTGAGATCATTTCCATGATCGATGATACACTAAAGAAATAATATGAGATCAGCAGCGCTAAGTCATAGAGAGTATGTGGTTCGTCGGAACCCATTGGGATTAAAAAAAATACAATGAGAAAACGGGCCCCGGTCTCATTATTCACAGGGCCCGTCATTTATGGAATGCCAGACTTCTGAAAACTCTCTCCCGGCTGAGGAGGGAGTTTTTTTTGCCAGAGCAAGAAGCTGCTTAACGGTATCTCTTGCGGAAACACTCTTAGGAAGAAATGAGAAACGGATCAGATCCTCAAAGACTTTTCTGCGATTACTGTAATATTTATTCACGTCAAAGCATCTGTCATACAGATCCAGCTTCCCCAGAAAATCCAGGGGAATCATGGTTTTCCAGCAGCCAAAACAATCTCCGCAGTTTTTATGGCCTGCCTCCTGATTAAAGCAGACCTCGGCGAACGCCTGAAAATCCTCATCATCCGCGATAGCTTTTATCTTGTCAACCCTCAGATCATGATCACTGGTCATATAGCGGAAAGTCTCGGTCTGCAGGCATTCACAGAGCAGGTCTTCATAGAGCTGGGTCGGAGAATACAGAGATATGTCCACTGTATGGTCTTCGTGGCCTGAAGAAGAACTGAGGTATACTGAAAACAGGTGTTCAAGAGCAAGAGAGCATGCTGTATACCGATACATTGCCGAGAAGATATAACCGCCGCGGTAGAAGTCTTTGTCCAGATTGTTTTCTACCATGACAAATGAAAGCCGGTGATGATCCGCGATGATCCGGCCGCGTATCCTTCCTGACAGCTTACAGGTTCAGACGTGACCGGTCCTGAAAGATTCACCGGGGCAAAGCCGCTTTCCGCCAGGGCAGGCATCAGCTTCTTTGTCAAACCGTTATACAGTTTTTTTGACATAGGAGCTTCAAAAGAAATATCTGATCCGGATGCCATGGCGTACCAGAACATGGCAAGGACAAAGGCATTGCTCCACTCACTGCAAAGACAGGGGGCATACTCCTCGTCCACAGAAAACCAGAGGCAGCCAGATAAGCCCTGTCATTGTCAGTAGTAATAAATGGTTTTCCAATCTTAATCACTTTGCTCTTCACCTCTGAGAATTCTAATCGGTTCCGAACATCCTGTCTCCCGCATCGCCCAGACCCGGGCAGATGTAGGCATTTACATTCAGCTCCCGGTCTATATGGCCGATATAAAGCTGGATATCGGGATGCGCCTTCATCAGGTTTTCAACTCCCTCAGGAGCAGCGATGATCGACATGAACTTGATCTGCTTACCTCCATGCTTTTTGATCATGTCAAGAGCGGCGATGGCTGAACCGCCGGTTGCCAGCATGGGGTCCGTAACGACGATCAGTCTTTCTTCGATATGTCCCGGAAGATTACAGTAATATTCGTGAGCCTCATGGGTCAATTCATCCCTCTCAAGACCGATATGGCCCACTTTGGCGGAGGGAACCATTGTCAGCACTCCGCTGAGCATTCCCAGACCGGCCCGCAGAATGGGGACGATCACGAGCTTTTTACCCTTGATAAGAGGGGAGTGACAGACCTCGATCGGTGTCTCGATCCGGACATTTTCCATGGGCAGATCCGCCAGAGCCTCATAGACCATCAGCATTGAGATTTCATCCACAAGCTTGCGGAATTCATTTGTGCTGGTATGCTTTTTTCGAAGCAGCGTGATTTTATGTTGAACAAGCGGATGTGTTAGCTCCGTTACATTTTTCATATGGCACCTCCAAACAGGGATTATTTTTTTTGCTATTCTTATTATAGGGCTGTCAAAGTTAATCCGTCAATTGACATAAATTGAAATATGTCCTCATTGCTTTATTGCCAAAACTGGTGTATAATCACCTCGACTGACTAACATTGACCCTTTTGGGCAGTGATGAAAGGAGACTAACATGAAAAAAAGAATTTTGGCAATGACCCTCGCAGCAGTTCTGATGATTTCAATGATCAGTGCCTGTGGAAAGAAAGACGGTGGCGGAAAGGGCAAGAAGGCTGACAGAGCCGCTGACAATTCACTGGTCGTTGGCATCGCGCAGGATTTCGACAGTCTTGACCCCGATTATATGACGGCGGCAGGAACCAAGGAAGTTCTGTTCAACGTATTTGAAGGTCTGGTAAAACCGAATGAGGAAGGCGAGATTGTTCCGGCTGTCGCATCCGAGGTGGAAAAGTCCGAGGATGGCCTGACTTATACCTTTACTCTCCGGGAAGGTGTTACTTTCCACAATGGAGATCCTGTTGAGATGGATGATGTGATTTATTCCATCAACAGAAGACGGGACGGAAAAGACGCTGCCGCCCAGCTTCCCGCTCTTGAGGTCATAAAGGATGTCAAGGGGAAAGACGGCAAGCTTACCGTTACCCTTACAGAGCCGAGTAACGAATTCCTCGCATATATTATGAATGCATATATTATTCCGGCTGATTACGGCAAACAGGAGACAGCTCCCGTGGGAACCGGTCCCTATAAGTTTGTTTCCAGGAAAGTTCAGGACAACCTGGTCCTGGAGCGCTTTGAAGATTACTGGGGCCAGGGCGGCACGATCGATAAGGTCACCTTTAAGATCCAGGAAAAGTCTGAAGCTCTGATCACCGGTCTCCAGGGCGGATCCCTTGATCTGGTTGCCCATCTGTCTTCAGACCAGATCGCCCAGCTGAATCAGGATGATTTCGATATTGAAGAGGGCAGCATGAACCTTGTCCAGGCTCTGTATCTGAACAATAAGGAGAAACCCTTTGACGATGTCCGGGTACGCCAGGCGCTCTCTTATGCAATCGACAAGAAGACAGTGATTGACATGGCCTTTGACGGATACGGAATTCCCCTGGGTACTTCCATGTTCCCGTCCTTTGTCAAGTACTATGATGATTCTCTGACAGATTACTATAAGCAGGACATCAAGAAGGCAAAGAAGCTGCTTAAAGATGCCGGCTATCCCAACGGCTTCAAGATGACCATAACCGTGCCCAGCAATTATACGCCGCATGTGAATACGGCAACAGTTATCGTAGAGCTTTTAAAGGAAATCGGTGTGGAGGCATCTGTTGAGCCGGTCGACTGGAATACATGGCTTGACCAGGTATATGATCACAGAAAGTTCCAGTCTACAATCACCGGACTGACCAGTGATAATATGACGGCCCGCAAGCTGCTGGATCGTTTCGGCAGTGATGCGGATAACAACTTTACCAATTACAGCAATAAGGACTATGACAAGATCCTGAAGAAGGCAATTGCCGAGACGGATGACGAGAAGCAGGTTGAGCTTTACCGTCAGCTGGAGAAGAACCTTACGGAGAATGCGGCAAATGTATATCTGCAGGATATGGCCGACCTTGTTGCCTGTCGAAAAGGTCTTAAGGGACTGACTTTCTATCCCCTCTATGTCCTTGATATCAGTAAACTTCAGTGGAAGGAATAGACAAAAATGATCAAATATGTGGCAAAAAGGATAGGGATGCTACTTCTGACCATGCTTTTCGTGTCCTTTTTGACCTTTCTTGCATTTGAACTTATTTCCGGCGATCCGGCCCGTAATATGTTAGGAACCAGCGCCCCATCTTCTCAGGTGGCGGCGCTGCGTCACGAATTGGGGCTGGATCGGCCTTTTCTTATACGCTACCTGGATTGGCTGACAGGGTTTTTCTCAGGCAACCTGGGGATTTCCTACAGTTACCGTCAGCCGGTGTGGGATCTGATCGCTTCCAAACTTGGTATTACTCTGCTCCTGAGTATGATCAGTTTTATTCTGATTATTCTTATCTCAATTCCGACAGGCCTTTTTTCCTATCAGTGGGCCGCAGGCGGGAGAGAGTGGCTTACTACCGGCTTCAACCAGCTCTGCATGGCTGTTCCGCCCTTTTTTACGGGAATTCTGGTCTGCTGGGTTTTCGGTATAATTCTACGCTTCTTTTCACCGGGTGATTTCCCTGATCTTTTCTACGATCCTGCGGGCGCTCTTCTCCATCTCTTTTTTGGAGCGGTCTGCCTGAGTATTCCCAGGATTGCCATGACTGTCCGCATGATGCGGAGTACCATTGTCAGTGAAATGAATAAGGCTTATGTCCGCACCGCGATCAGCCGGGGCAATGACAGGCGCAGTGTCCTGATGACTCACGTCCTTAAGAATTCCATGATCTCCGTGGTTACCTTCTTGGGTCAGACCATGGCGGAAATCGTAGGAGCAGGGATTGTAGTGGAACAGGTTCTCGGTATTCCGGGACTGGGACGTTTCCTGGTTCTGTCCATAGCTCACAGGGATTACCCTGTGGTGCAGTCGATCGTGGTTATCCTGGCTTTCTGGGTCGTACTGGCAGGTACTCTGGCAGATCTGGTCAACCAGTATATTGATCCGAGACTGAGACTGGGAGGGCAGAAGTGATGAAGAAAAAGATGAACAGATACCTTCTGGCCGGCCTGATCATTACAGGGATCATTTTGCTTACCGCTCTGGTGGGCACTTTCTGGACGCCCTGTTCCCCGACTGCCATGAAATATATGAAATTTCAGCCGCCGGGACCGGGACATCCGTTTGGAACAGACAATTTCGGCCGTGATATTTTCAGCCGTGTTCTGAAAGGAACCGGAACTACTCTTTATATAGCCCTGGCTACGGTTGCCATCGGCGCTGTGGCAGGGACGACAGTCGGCGCGGTGACAGGATATTTCGGCGGCGCCGTGGATGAGATCCTGATGCGTTTTAATGATGCTCTTACGGCTTTTCCCTCAATCCTTCTTGCCCTGCTGATCATCAGTCTGGTGGGACCGGGGAAAAAGTATAACGTTATCATCGCTCTGGGACTTGTTTTCATACCCAGCTTTGCCAGGGTAACAAGGACCGGTTTCGCATCTCTGCGGGATGTGAATTACATTACCAGTGCCCGCCTGATGGGAGCCGGACACGGCAGGATCCTGTTTGTACATATGCTGCCAAATACCATGCGGGTGCTCCTTCCGGCCATCACCATCGGATTTAATAATGCGGTGCTGGCGGAGGCCAGTATGAGTTTCCTTGGAATCGGTGTGACTCCCCCTGATGCTTCTCTGGGCTACATGCTCTCCGAGGCGCAGGGAATGTTGAAAGCCTGCCCCTGGTATGCTATTTTTACCGGCCTTTCCATCATACTGCTGGTCTTTGGCGTGGGCCTGATCGGCAGGGGACTTCAGGACCAGAACCGGGAGGTGATCTAATATGCTGGAAATCAGAGACCTCCATGTAAAGTTTCATAACCGGGATCATGAGGCGGTCGGCGGTATCTCCCTGACCATTGAAGACGGAGAGATCATGGGTCTGGTAGGAGAGAGCGGCAGCGGCAAAACGGTTACTGCCATGAGTATCGCAGGTCTGCTTCCAAGAAAGCAATGTACTTTCAGAGGAGATATTCTTCTGGACGGACAGGACCTTCTTCACGCCAGAAGAAAAGAACTCCGTAAACTGCATGGAGCAAAAATCGGTGTTGTGTTTCAGGATCCCATGAGTTCTATGGATCCCCTGATGCGGGTCGGCGAGCAGGTTGGAGAATCCCTGCGGATCCATACAAGTCTGAGCTCGGAAGAGAGAAAAAAGAAGGTACTGGAGGCCATGGATGCAGTAGAATTAAATGATCCGGAAAGCCTCTACCGCAAGTATCCTCACGAACTGTCAGGAGGAATGCTGCAGCGGGCCATGATTGCCGCTGCCATTGTGACCACGCCGTCCCTCCTCCTTCTGGATGAGCCGACGACAGCACTGGATGTAACCATCCAGGCCCAGATTCTGGAACTTTTAAAGAGACTGAACACGGAAAAGAAGATCTCCATGCTTTTTATCTCCCATAACCTGAATGTAGTCCGCAAACTCTGTAAAAGAGTCGCGGTCATGAGAAAAGGGGAGATCGTGGAAACGGGGAATACGGATGATGTGTTTTTACATCCGCAGCATCCCTATACTCAGAAGCTGATTGACGCGATTCCCACAAGGAATACAAAGGAGCGTTCATGAATATAAAAGAAAACAATCTGACATCTGACCGGAAGAAAGATCTGGTTCTGGAAGTCAGTCATGTAAGCGCCGGTTACAGGACCGGCGGTATCACCGGCCGCGGCGGCAAGTATCATGAAGTACTCCATGATGTGGACTTTTACGTCCGCCATGGCGAAATCATGGGTCTTGTGGGGGAGAGCGGCACCGGAAAGTCCACTCTTGCCCGTGTAATACTGGGCCTGCTTAAGCCGGAACAGGGCCGGGTGGTCCATTATACAAAAAGACCCCAGATCGTTTTTCAGGATCCCTACAGTTCCCTTAATCCTGCCTACAGTGCCTGGTGGTCCGTGGAAGAGCCGCTTCGGATTTTCGGCAAGTATGACGCTGCCGAGAGGAAGCGCAGAGTTCGGGAAATGCTTAAAAGAGTAGAACTGCCGGAGGAATGCTATGAATCAAAGCCGGATGAATTGTCCGGAGGGCAGCGTCAGAGGGTAAGCATCGCGGCTGCCCTGATCCGCCGTCCCCGCTTTATTATAGCTGATGAGCCTGTCAGTGCCCTGGATGTGACGATCCAGGCCCAGATTCTGAAGCTTCTTAAGAATCTGCGGGATGAGCTGGACTTAAGCTATCTCTTTATCTCCCATGACCTGAATGTGGTCTACCAGCTGTGTGACCGTGTCCTGGTCATGAAAGACGGCCGCATCGTGGAACAGGGAACCATTGAACAGGTATATGATCATCCCAGGGAAGACTATACCAGAAAACTATTGGAGGCAAGCAGCTGATGACGATCCGGTATATTGCGGATATGCATTTTGATCATGAAGATATCATCGCATATGACAACCGTCCCTTTGACGGCATTGATGAGATGAACAGGGCCATGATCGACCGGTGGAACCGGGTGGTCGGCCCTGAGGACCTGACCTGGATTCTGGGCGATTTCTGCGCGGGGGATGCCTCCCGCTGGGATGAGATCCTTTCTTCCCTCAACGGGGAAAAAGCACTGATCATCGGCAATCATGACAACCGGGAAGCGGTTGCCGCCTGCAGAAAGCACTTCTGCGACATTGCCGAATACCGGGAGATCGCAGACCGGGACCGGAAAGTGATCTTATGCCACTATCCGGTTTTTTCTTTCCATGACCATTATTTTGGAGCAGTGCATCTCTACGGCCATGTCCATCAGTCCTATGAATGGAATGTCGCCGAGAACAGCAAAAGGCTCATGAGAAGCCTTTATGTCCGCGACGACGTTATGCGCATGACAAATGTAGGCGCCATGCTCCCTTATATGGATTACAGCCCCCGCAGCCTGGATGAGCTGGAAGGAGAACTGTAGAAGTCAGGTCGTGTGACGCTTTACCGGAAATACCGGAAGGATCGGATATTATGAAAAAAGAAACCAAGACAAATGCAATGCGGATCCTGGACAGAGAAAAAGTTCCCTATGAGATGTTGTCCTACCCCCACGGCAAGGAGGCGGTGGACGGGGTAACCGTTGCTGCCCTGACCGGACAGAATCCTGACTATGTCTTCAAGACACTGGTTACAGTCAGCAATAAGAAGGAATACTTTGTCTTCTGTATCCCTGTGGCCTGTGAGCTTGACCTTAAAAAGGCAGCCCGGTCTGTCGGGGCCAAATCAGTTGAAATGATTCATGTGAAGGATATCAACAAGGTTACAGGGTATATACGGGGCGGCTGCTCTCCCGTGGGAATGAAAAAGAAGTACAGGACTACATTTCACAGCACGGCAGAGGCCAATCCGGTCATTCTGGTCAGCGGCGGAAAGATCGGCGCCCAGATCAGCTGTGACCCGCGGGACCTTGTCCGGATCACGGACGGTCAGTTTGCGGATGTGGTGAAAGAGTAGTACGGCTTTTGCCTGCCGGCCTTTCAACGGAAAATGTGTTGAAGACAACCGGTCGATTGTTGTATAATAGAGAGCGAACTGTAATATTAACCTATGTCCGGCTGACCCGCCGGACATGAATTATTTAACAAAGGAGATTAGCACATGTATCTTGAAATTGAAAAAGTCATTGGCAGGGAGATTCTTGATTCCAGAGGCAATCCTACGGTCGAGGCAGAGGTTGTATTATTTGATGGTACAATCGGCCGTGCAGCAGCCCCCAGCGGTGCTTCCACAGGTGTATTCGAAGCACTGGAACTCAGGGACGGCGATAAAGGACGCTATCTGGGAAAGGGCGTGACAACAGCTGTTAACAACATCAACACCATTATCAATGACGCAATCGTCGGCATGGATGCTTCCGATGTTTACGCAATCGATAAGGCAATGATCGATGCAGACGGAACAAAAGATAAGTCCAAACTCGGAGCAAACGCTATTCTGGCAGTTTCCATCGCTTCCGCAAAGGCAGCTGCCAACGCGCTTGACATTCCGCTCTACCGTTTCCTGGGCGGCTTGAACGCAAACCGTCTCCCCGTTCCCATGATGAACATTCTCAACGGTGGCGCACATGCCACCAATACTGTTGACACACAGGAATTCATGATCATGCCGGTTGGTGCTCCTTCCTTTAAAGAAGCACTCAGATGGTGTGCCGAAGTTTTCCATGCGCTGGCTAAGATCTTAAAGAGCAGAGGCCTTGCAACATCTGTTGGTGATGAAGGCGGTTTCGCTCCTAATCTTTCTTCTGATGATGAGACGATTGAGACCATCCTGGAAGCTGTTAAGGCTGCAGGCTATGAGCCCGGCAAGGACTTCATGATTGCTATGGACGCCGCTTCCAGTGAGTGGAAGAGCGAAAAAGGTATCGGATTCTACAAGCTGCCGAAGGCAGGAACAGAGTACACATCCGCAGAGCTGATCGACCACTGGGCAGCACTTTGCGAGAAGTATCCGATTATCTCCATCGAAGACGGTCTGGATGAAGAAGACTGGGAAGGCTGGAAGCTCATGACCGAGAAACTCGGCGGCAAGGTCCAGCTTGTCGGTGACGACTTATTTGTTACAAATACAGAGAGGCTTGCAAAGGGCATTGAGTCCGGCGCAGCAAACTCCATCCTGATCAAGTTAAACCAGATCGGTTCCGTATCCGAGACATTAGAGGCAATCAAGATGGCTAACAAGGCCGGTTACACAGCTGTTACATCCCATCGCTCCGGTGAGACCGAAGACACAACCATCGCTGATCTCGCAGTAGCACTGAATACATGCCAGATCAAGACCGGTGCTCCCAGCCGTTCCGAGCGTGTAGCTAAGTACAATCAGCTGATCCGCATTGAGGAAGAGCTTGGTGACAGTGCCGTATATCCGGGCATGAAGGCTTTTAACGTAGAATAATCATTGCCTGAATCTGCCGCTCAAATATGAAACAAAGAGCCTGGTTTCCCGGGAATACGGGAAATCAGGTTTTCTTATGTGAGACATTTACAACAAAAAACAGGA
>CACZQE010000362.1 GCA_902783205.1 uncultured Lachnospiraceae bacterium
ATCCGGCGGACTTCCTCATCGATCTTGGCAGCCACGGCCTCACTGTAGCTCTTGGCATGTCCCAGATCCCGGCCCAGGAATATCTCATCACTTGTTTCTTCATAATTAAGAAAACCAAGTTCTTTGGACATACCGTATTTGACTACCATGTTTCTTGCGGTTTCGGTCACCTGGCGGATGTCCTGGGAAGCTCCCGTGGTGATGTCGTCAAAGACCAGCTCCTCGGCAATCCGGCCGCCCATGCCGGCCTTGATGTCCTGAAGCATTTTTTCTTTTGTGTTAAAGACATTGTCATTTTCCGGAAGAGGCATGGTATAACCGGCTGCTCCGACTCCCGTCGGGATGATCGACACGGTGTAGACCGGGCCGATATCCGGCAGTACATGGAAGAGGATGGCGTGTCCCGATTCATGGTAGGCGGTGATCCGTCTCTCCTTTTCCGGTACGACCCTGCTCTTTTTCTCCATGCCGATTCCTACTTTTATAAAGGATTTCCTGATGTCCTCCATGGTAATATATCCGGCATTGTTTCTTGCTGCCCTTATGGCGGATTCATTCATCAGGTTCTCCAGGTCAGCCCCGGAAAAGCCGGGCGTGGTTCTGGCAATCTGATGAAGATCCACATCCTCGCTCAGGCGTTTTCCCCTGGCATGGACGGCAAGGATTTCCTCTCTGCCCTTTACATCCGGGCTGGTAACACCGACTTTTCTGTCGAAACGTCCCGGCCTCAGGATGGCAGGATCCAGTATATCCACCCGGTTGGTTGCTGCCATGATGATGATGCCGGAATTGTCGTCAAATCCGTCCATCTCCACCAGGAGCTGGTTCAATGTCTGCTCCCTCTCATCGTGGCCGCCGCCCAGGCCGCTGCCCCTTCTGCGGGCCACCGCGTCGATCTCGTCGATAAAGACGATACAGGGCGAATTCTGTTTTGCCTGTTCAAAAAGGTCTCTGACCCTGGAAGCGCCGACGCCGACAAACATTTCCACAAAGTCGGAGCCGGATATGCTGAAGAAGGGAACGCCCGCTTCTCCCGCAACGGCTTTTGCCAGCAATGTCTTTCCCGTACCGGGCGGGCCCACAAGCAGAACACCTTTGGGGATCCTGGCTCCCATACCCGCATACTTGGCGGGGCTTTTGAGGAAATCCACGATTTCTCCCAGTTCTTCTTTCTCCTCCTGCAGTCCGGCTACATCCCGGAATGTCACCTGCTTGTCATCGGGAAGGCGCTGGACGGCCCGGCTCTTTCCGAAATTCAGCATCTGGCTGTTGGATCCGCCGGCAGTCCTGTTCATCATAACCATCATTATGATCACAAAGATCAGCATTCCCGCCCAGGGAAGGAGGGAACCCAGGAGTCCGCCGGATGTGCTCCGGACATTATCCACCACATAGGGAACTTTTTTCTCCCTGGCCATCCGGATCACCGGGTTTACGTCTGCCACATGCAGGGTTTCCTGTCTTTTTTTTGAAAGAGTCACGACTATGGTACCCGTGGGAACCTGCGTGTTCTGTATCACTTCAATATGCATGATCTCTCCGGCTGCCGCATCCCTTTCCATATCCTCATAGCTGTAGGACTCTTTGTGGGACCGGAAGGCGCTCTGGTCCAGCACAAAGCTCATGCCCAGATAAAGAACGGAAAGAACCAGAATTATCCATACGATTCTGCTGATATCGATTCTGTTGTTCAATTCAGCCTCCTTTCATACATTTTTATCTAAAAGGTGTATTTCCTGTTACTCCTCTTCCTCGTCGTCGGTATGAACGACACCGATATAGGGGAGGTTTCTGTATTTCTGTGCGTAATCAAGTCCATAGCCCACGACAAACTCATCGGGGATCTCAAAGCCCAGATAATCTATGGTCACTTCTTTTTCCCGGCGGTCCGGCTTGCTTAAAAGAGCGCACAGATGCAGGGAGCTGGGATTCCTCTGCATCAGGACCGGAATCAGGTAATGCAGAGTTCTTCCGGAGTCTATGATGTCCTCCACGATGATGACTTCCTTATCCTCCATGGTCTCATCCAGGTCCTTTTTGATCCGGACGATCCCGGAACTGCTGGTGGCGTCACCGTAGCTGGATACCTGCATGAAGTCAAGGGACACAGGCAGTGTGATACGTTTTGCCAGTTCACAGGCAAAGAAAACGCCTCCCTTGAGAATACAGATCAGGTGTACTTCTTTTCCGGCGTAGTCTTCACTGATCCGCCTTCCGAGCTCCTCTATCTTTTCATCCACGGTTTCTTCCGGTATTAAAACACTGATTCTTTCCGGCATATTAGTCCTCCTGTATACTGATGCTGTTAAAGGGCTTAAGGCCTTCGGCCTTCACGGCCAGGACCCGCTTTGTTTCCCTGCTGATCTTATAGTATTCACTGATCCTTCCTCCCAGCACCCACAGGATATGGGAACCGTCCGCAAGAAGAATCCTCTGACACCTTATATCAGAAGGAAGCTTCTCGTCAATAAAGTAGCGGGACAGCTTTTTTCGGCTTCCCGACGAGTCCATGACCAGGTAGTCTCCCTGCCTTCTGCTGCGAAGGGTCAGATTTCGATTTATTCTATCATAGTCAAAGTATTTGACACAATCACTTTTTCTGTATGTGATCTGATCCCGGGGGAGAATCCTGTACTGTATGCGGATCCCTTCCGGTTCCAGGAGAATTTCCCCGCCCTTGCTGTCACAGTCTATTTCCATATCAGGCTGCGGATCAGCTGTACTCCGGTCTCTGACCACCCAATCTTCCGGTCCGACCAGGATTCCCTTTGAGATCCTGACCGCCGAGATGCCTCCCGGCAGGGCAAGCAGTTTTCCTTCTTCTTTATCAAATAGCTCTGCCAGGCCGGAAGCATGAATCCTTCCCATGTCTCTGGCTGTCCCTGATGCCCGTCGGATGATCTTTGTGCAGAGGCGCATCCTTTCATAAGGGTGGAGAGAAGCAAAGGCCTCCTCCGGAACAAAGATTCCTTCTCCATCCTGACGGGCGCAGGAAGAAAACAGCCTCTCATCCAGCATTTGGGCATATTCTTTTTCCAGCCTCATCTGGTCCGCCAGGGCGCAGATGTGTTCTACCGCCCGCGGATTCAATTCGGACATGGGCGGCAGTATGTGATGGCGGATATAGTTCCTGGCGTAGGCATCTTCTCCGTTGCTGCTGTCATTCACATATTCCTGACCCAGCCAGCCGAGTATATCTTCAATTTTCTCCCGCCGCAGCCCAAGAAGAGGTCTTATGTATCTGCCGCTCACAGCCGGCATGGCTGCCAGACCGTCAGCCCCGGTTCCCCGGATCATTCTGAAGAGCACCGTCTCCGCCTGGTCATCGCTGTGGTGGGCAAGGGCTATCCTGTCACAGCAAAGTCTGTCGGCTTCCTCTTTGAGACGCTCATACCGTACCTGTCTGCCGGCTTCCTCGACCGAAAGGCGGCGCCGTCTGCTTTCCCTATAAATGTCGGCACGGATAATGGTGAGAGGTACAGACAGCCGGTCACATAGGTCCTTTACAAATGTTTCATCTCTGTCGGACTCGTCGCCCCGCAGCATATGGTTCACATGAAGGGCGGAAAGAAGAATCCCGTCTGATTCTCTCTTCCACAGAAGATAGCGGAGCAGGCAGACGGAATCCGCGCCGCCTGACAGGGCCAGAAGGATATGGTCCCCGGGGCGGATCAGTCCGTGGCGCCCGGCATAGGCATCAATCTCTTTCCAGATATTTGCGTCCATGTTTGCTCCTCTCTCTTATAAGTCAGGATTGTTTCATCTGCCCTGCAGATTCCGCAATCCTTCAATCATCTTTTATAGAAAAAGAAAGGCCCATGTAACATGGGCCTTTCACATAGCGGGAACTGGATTTGAACCAGCGACACCACGGGTATGAACCGTGTGCTCTAGCCAACTGAGCTATCCCGCCGCATTCAACGTGCAATATGATAACACTTCTTCTTGCTCTTGTCAACCGGGATTTCCCCGGCAGCGGCAATATCAGTTGCCTTCTTCTGCTGCTTCACCGGAGTCCTGAGAACCGCTTTCCGTCTTGTCTTCTGCCTTATCGCTTTTTGCTGAACTGTCTGTTTCCTCTCCGGATTCCTGCAGGAGATACTCGTCTTCCTCGATCATGCCGAGTCTCTCTTTAGCCAGCCGTTTCCTGGATTCTTCGGAATCCAGATTGTCTTTTTCCCGTGCAAGGGACTCATTGGTGTCTTCTATATCTTTAATCTCTGTGTTGAGGGCGTCGATCCGTTCCTGGGTTTTTCTCTCGACCCGCTCAAGATGCAGGCAGCCCAGGGCTACCGCCAGCAGGATCACTGCGGTGCAGCCGATCACTATGAGAGATTTCCTGGTGAGGAACTGCTTTTTAAACTTTTTATTGAACTGCTTACTGTTCTTCTTCTTTTTCTTCATAGGTCCCTTCCCTTTTGATATTATGAGCGTTATTTGCCTATATATACATAATTCTTTTTACCATTCTAACCGTTTTGTCTGAATTTTTCAATATCCTCCGTGCATTTTTCCTGTAAGGTCATGAAACACCTTGACAAATACTGGTCAAAACGATATAAATATGAGAGTAAACCACTGTTTATAAGCCTTTTCACTATTGGGAGAGGCCGCTCTTTCACCATTATACAAAGACCAAGTAATTAACTGTTATTCGTTGGTGGAACAGCAATTATCATTATGATTCAGGAGGATATAAGATGAATAAGACAGAATTAGTTGCTGCAATCGCTGCAAATACTGAACTGACAAAGAAGGACGCTGACAAGGCTTTAAAGGCTTTTATCGATGTTGTAGGCGATGAGCTCAGCAAGGGCGGAAAGGTTCAGCTTGCAGGCTTTGGTACATTTGAAGTTGTTGAAAGAGCAGCTCGTGAGGGTATCAACCCCAGAACTAAAGAGACCATCAGCATTCCGGCTTCCAAGGCTCCCAAGTTCAAACCGATGAAATCCTTAAAGGAAAAGGTGAACGGCTAATATACGGATCAGTATATGAGACTTGATAAGTTTCTGAAGGTTTCCCGTATCATCAAGAGACGGACTGTTGCCAATGAAGCCTGTAACGCGGGCCGGGTCATGGTTAACGGAAAAGTGGCCAAGGCCAGTCAGAATGTCAAAAGCGGTGACGTCCTGGAAATCATGTTCGGTACCCGGACTGTGAAGGCAGAAATCCTTGATGTGAAGGAAACTGCGAAAAAAGATGAAGCAAAGGAATTGTTCCGATATATATAAGATAAAGGCTGCCGCACTGCGGCAGCTTTTTTTATAGGGCGGCCAGGCCGCCGTTACCAAGGACCCAGGAGGATTAGATTATGTCAATCTCTAAACAATCCGCAGATTTCAGTAAACGTCCGGCTCCTGTACGGATCTTCGCCGGGACGGATCCCTTTTTCCGGGAACTGGTTGTCTGCTTTTACAGTGTTTTTATCGTCTTCTGGCTGCTGCACAATGTCTTTGATGCATCTGCCAAGCTGACTCTTTTGTATACGGCGGCAGGCGCCGTCTGCTTTCCCGGCATCCTCTTCGCGGCCGGCTTACAGATCGCCGTCACCCGCAGCAATTATAAAGGAAAAGCTTTCCGGGACGCCATGCTGGATTTCGCGCTTTTCTGCTACGTATACTATCTGATCGTCGGAATCTTTCTCCACGTTTTTCTCTATAACGAAGAATGTTTCAAAGCAATTAAGACAGTGACCTTCGCCATCATGATACCGGCTGACGGCTCCGTGTTCCTTACGCTTTCTGCCCTCTTCCTGATCTGCGCTCTTTTTTATGACAGGCTGGAAGATCTGTGCAGAAGCTATCCCCGCCTGCCTGCTGCCGCCTGCCTGATCGGGATCCTCCTGTCCCTGATACCGCAGGGCATGCTGGGCTACGGACCGACCGGAATCCTGATCGGCGGTGACGTTGCGGGCGCCGTGCCTCTGATGATGTACCTGATCCCTCTCTTTGCCGGCATGCATATGGCCCGGGGAGGTTCTTTCAG
>CACZQE010000363.1 GCA_902783205.1 uncultured Lachnospiraceae bacterium
CTTTTCCATTAAAACAATACTCCTCTTTTGCAAGACCTCCATCATAATGGACCCGATATATGGTCTGACTGCCGGGTATCCCTTTCTTACATTTATTCAGAAAATGTTCCATCTTGTCTCCACCAAGCATATTCTGGTAGGGCACTGAAGAATACACTGTCAAACCGGACTCTGCCAGTTTCACCTGAATATCCTGAATTACATTATCCGCCAGGACTACATTGGCAGATTCTCCTTTGTCTGCACCCTTGTAGACATCTTCATAGACCTTCATGATCCGGATCAGATCCTGTCTTGTGTCTTCTATCGATATGTTATCAATTGTAACATCACCGTACTCAGTATCTTTCTTTTCAACCGGTTCCGGGCTGCTTTTATCACTTCTTTTGCATCCGGTACAGATCATCGGAACTATAAGCAGAAGACTGAATATCCTTAACCAGAACTTTCCGGTCTTGTCAATCATCCTGATCCATATTAAGATACTGGTCAAGGACATGCCTGGTCTTCTCCACGACATAACCGCTTCCTCCAAGATTTTTCACATTTTCTACCATGCTGATGATCAATATAGGATGATCGACTGCCGGATCCGTTGTCATCACGGCAAACCAGCCGATCTCAGTCCCTGACGAATCATCTTTTGTCGCCTTCAGCTCGGCTGTTCCCGTCTTCCCGGCAAGGGAAATGTCTCTCATGTAAGCCCCATGTCCTGTTCCATGCGGATCCTCGATCACCTTTGTAAGATCATCAAGAATAATACTTGCAGTTTCCTCAGAAAACACCCTTTGGATCCAGATTTCAGGATTGGGCTCTTTCTTATATTCCAGATAGGGTTTAATGATATCTCCCTGATTCAAAAATGCACTGTAGACCATAGCTAAGTGGAGAGGATTGATCAGCATGTCACCTTGTCCATATCCACTGTCTGCCAGCTGGATTTCTGATGAAATATGTTCTTTTCCTGAAAACTCTGATGGCTTCATGATAATTGGAAAAGGAATCTGCTTTCGAAACCCCAATTTCAATAAATGGTCTTCCATAGCTTGCTTTCCAATCCCCAGAGCTGTCTTCGCAAAAAAGATATTATCCGAGTAGATCAAGGCGTTTCTGAGATTTACCGGCTGATACTCATGTAATGTCTTGATATAATATGATCCCCAGGAGGCATCCTTTCTCCACCTGAGTCCCTCGCTATCGTATTCCTGGTCGGGGCTGACACTTCCTTCCTCCAGAGCAATGGCGCCTGTCACCGGCTTAAATGTTGACCCAGGGCACCAAGCTTGTCGGAACCTGTTATAAAGAGGATTAGTCTCGTCATTATTTAGTGCATCCCATGTACCGGATTCCATCCCCAGTATAAACTGGTTGTTGTCAAAAGAAGGTGTGCTGACCAAAGACAATACTTCTCCTGTATATGGATTGATCGCGACAGAACATCCAGGGATATCCTGATACTCATCATACAGAATCTGCTGCAGTCTGGAATCAATCGTCAGATGAATATCTTCTCCGTCTTGTTCATCTTTCTCGGCGATAACCTCTTCTATATCTCCGTCCTCGCTGACAATAACGATACTGCAGCCGGACTTTCCTCTTAACCTTTCCTCATATAAGGATTCCATTCCGGTCCGTCCAATTGTATCCGATGAACTGTATCCTTCTCCTTCATGCTTCTCCAGATCTTCCGCAGTCACCTCCTGTACATATCCAACCAGATGGGCTGCTGCCTTATTTAAGGGATATTCCCTGACTTCTATATCTCGGACCTCCACACCGTCGAGAGCAGATATTTTTTTCTGTAACTCATATTCATGGAGATCTTCCGTGTCTGAAATCGGGGAAAGGCGAACCAAGTCGGTTATCTTTTTTCTTATCTGTATGGGGACCAGACTATCCTCTTTTACCCAGGATGCCCCAAGCTTCTTTTCAATGGTATTTTCAGGCAAACCTGTCAGCTCAGCCAATCTTTCCGTCGAATCCTCTGAACATTTACCTGGAACGATATTAATGGAAACTGCTGTCCCCTCTCCAGCCAGAGTCTTCCCGCTTCTGTCATAGATTGTTCCTCTCCTTGCCTCTTCTGTCATTACTCTGACTTTATCGCTTTTGCCAAGCTCAGGGAAGATCAGATTGTCATTCCAGATCAGTCTGTATACTCTTTTTTCTCTTACAAGATGGGCTGAATATGCAGCTGACACCGGTCCGGCAACGGTATCAAAGGAGAGCTGGAAATCAATTGACTCCTTTTTGTGTTTTATATTCTCATCGAAGCAGATA
>CACZQE010000364.1 GCA_902783205.1 uncultured Lachnospiraceae bacterium
TGATGGAAAAGCCGGATCCCCGTAAACGCCATTACCATGTCATATCTGTCGCATGCCGCGATCACGGCGTCGTCCCGCACAGAGCCTCCCGGCTCGGCAACAAACCTGACACCGCTCTTTCTGGCGCGCTCGATATTATCGCCAAAGGGAAAGAACGCGTCCGAACCCAGGCTCACATCCTGCATCCGGTCCAGCCATGCCCGCTTCTCCTCCCGGGTAAACACATCCGGTTTTACCCTGAAGTAGTTTTCCCAGCAGCCGTCCGCCAGCACATCCATATACTCTTCCCCGATATAGACATCAATGGCATTGTCTCTCTCTGCCCGGGAAATCGTATCCAGGAAGGGCAGCTCCAGTACCCTGGGGTTCTGACGGAGCCACCAGTTATCTGCCTTGCTTCCCGCCAGTCTCGTGCAGTGCACCCGTGACTGCTGCCCGGCACCGACGCCAATGGCCTGTCCGTCCTTCACATAACAGACACTGTTGGACTGAGTGTACTTCAGGATGATCAGAGAAGCCTTGAGGTCCCGCCTGGCTTCGTCCGGCAGCTCTTTATTTTTCGTTACGATATTCGAAAGAAGGGCGTCATCGATAAGAAGATCCTGACGTCCCTGTTCGAAAGTCACCCCATAAACCTGCTTGCGCTCGATCGGAGCCGGTGCATAGGATGGATCGATCTCAATGACATTGTAATTTCCGTTCTTTTTCTGGGCGAGAATCGAAAGCGCTTCTTCCGTATAGCCCGGAGCGATCACCCCATCGGACACTTCACGCCTGATCAGCCTGGCGGTATCCCCGTCACAGACATCAGACAGTGAAATAAAATCCCCGAATGAGGACATTCTGTCCGCTCCTCTCGCTCTCGCGTACGCGCAGGCCAGAGGAGAAAAGCTCTGATAATCCATATCATCCACCCAGTAAATCTTCGCCAGGGTCTCGTTCAACGGCAGACCAACGGCTGCCCCCGCCGGAGATACATGCTTGAAGGAAGCGGCGGACGCAAGCCCGGTCGCCGCCTTCAGATCCTTAACGAGCTGCCACCCGTTCAGAGCGTCAAGAAAATTGATATATCCCGGTTTTCCCCGCAGTACCTTGATGGGAAGATCGCTTCCGTCTTCCATAAAGATCCGGGAAGGCTTCTGATTTGGATTGCACCCATATTTCAACTCTAATTCGTACATAGTAATCCTCTCTGGAAATCCTGGTCATCCGGTCAGGAGTGCACGTTATAAATCCTGGTCTCGCAGCTGCCCGTAGATATATCAATGAACCGGACAAACAACGACACTTTATTGTCCGCATTCAGGCTTTCCCATATCTTTTCCCCAAAGCAGTCAATCCCGCCTTCGATCATAACCCTGGCCGGCTCTCCGCAATAACTGGGCAGGGGATTTCCGTCGCCCTCATAAGTGTGGAGGAAGCTTCCCTCCCCGGCAATCGGACAGTCGTAGGAGAAATGAAACCGGTCGCAGCAGGAGGGATCCCCGTAATGGCTCTTCAAAATCGACATTTCATACGAATACTTTCCTGCTCCTGTATGAAGAACCGCGCTGATGCGGGGCGTATAATTCGGAGCGTCCGGTTCAAAAGACCGGCTGCGCAGTGATTTCTCAAAGGTCTCACCTGCCATCAGGCCTTCGTAGACCGTATCCGTCTGATCCCCATTGGTCACGATCGTATCTGTCCCCAGAACACGGACCGGAGAATAGATGATCAGGCTGGGGTCTTCCAGTTTTGCAGGATCATAAGCCTGTGTCTTTAACCCGTCCCCATCAGGGACAAAAATCCGGTTGCGGCTGTTCGAGCTCCGCCCCATGATAAAATACGCGCATACTGCGTATTTACCATCCTGAGACAACCCTGCAACGATCCCCCTGCCAGGATAAACATTGCCCTTAAGCTCTTTTTCCAGTGAGAGTTTCTGCATTTTCTTTGTATCCGCCTTTCTTGGAACCGACAACAGCTTATCTGTAAACTTATTCGTTAGGACCCGGCGCAAAATAACTTCCCGATCTTTTTTCGAGGATTTTTTTCTTTCTGCAAGGCGGAGGTTGCTGCCTGCCAGTGGCA
>CACZQE010000365.1 GCA_902783205.1 uncultured Lachnospiraceae bacterium
AAACGCATCCGGAATGCCGGTGTTACCGCAACTGCCACACAAAGCAGGACCAGTGTGTCACGTATGGTTACCCAGAATCGTCTCGATGTCCCCACAGCGCCGTCCACGATGGAAGAATACACCTGCAGGGGATTCATGTGTACGATGACATGAATAAAGATGGCGCAGACGACCAGAGAAAGCAGAATGGCAATCAGACGGATTGCCCATCTTTTGGGCGCTGCCATACCGCCCCTCTTTGTCAGATGGACCAAAGGTTCTTTTACTGAATGATTCATGATTAAGCCTCCTTATCTGCCGTCATCAGAAGACCGATTTCTTCTTTTGTAGTCTTGCGGGCATCCACGATTCCGGTTACTCTGCCCCCGCATAATACCAGTATTCTGTCACAGAATTCGATCAGCATATCAAGGTCTTCCGCAACACAGATCACGGCCGCGCCTTTCTCCTTCTGCTGATTCAGAAGGTTGTAGATCAGATAGGAAGAGTTGATATCCAGACCCCTGACCGGGTAAGCCACCATCAGTACCGAAGGCGCTGAAGAGATTTCTCTTCCCACCAGGATTTTCTGTACGTTACCGCCGGATAATTTCTGTACCGGATACTCTATATCAGGAGTTACAACCTCCAGTTCTTCCTTGATCTGCTCTGCCAGCTCCTTGGGCCCGTCCAGTCTGGTAAAGAAGCCTTTCCCTTTTCTGAAGCTTCTGAGCAGCATATTGCCTGTCATTCCCATGGCGCCTACCAATCCCATACCCAGACGGTCTTCCGGGACAAAGGCCTGGCGGATCCCCAGCTCACTGACCTGGACAGCATTGTACTCCGTCAGCTTCAAATCCTTTCCGTGCCTTGAATGATAGGTGATCTCTCCTTCCGTGATCTCCTGCAGACGGGAGATAGCCTCCAGCAGCTCCTTTTGTCCGCTTCCGGAAATACCGGCTATGCCCAGGACCTCCCCGCCGTAGGCTTCAAAGGAAACATGGTCCAGAACCTTGACATCATCCTGGTTGACACAGCTGATGTTGTCCACTGTCAGCCGCTTGACAGTGTCATGAGGCACAGGCCTGTTTATGTTCAGGGAAATCTTCTCTCCCACCATCATCTCTGTCAGGGAGGAGATTGTAGCCTCCGAAGTTTTGACTGTTCCGATGTATTTACCTTTTCTCAGGATAGACACCCTGTCCGAAATCTCCATCACCTCATTCAGCTTGTGAGTGATGATGATGATCGCTCTACCGTCATCTCTCATATTCCTGATTACCGCAAAGAGCTTTTTAACCTCCTGTGGTGTCAGCACGGCAGTGGGCTCATCCAGGATCAGGGTTCTTGCGCCCCGGTAAAGCATCTTGACAATCTCGACTGTCTGCTTCTGGGAAACGGACATGGTATAAATCTTCTGATTGGGATCCATGTCAAAATCATACTTTTCGACCAGAGCGGAGATATCTTCACAGACCTTTTTCATGTTGAGAATGGCACTTCCCTCCAGGCCGAGAATGATATTTTCAGCCGCGGTCATCACATCGATCAGCTTGAAATGCTGATGGATCATGCCGATGCCCAGGTCAAAAGAATCCTTGGGCGACCGGATGGATACTTCCTTTCCGTCTACGAATATCTGTCCCTCATCGGGAAAATAGATTCCCGAAATGATATTCATCAGTGTTGTCTTACCGCTTCCGTTCTCCCCCAGCAGGGCGAGGATTTCCCCCTTGTTGACTTTAAGGGAAACCGAGTCGTTAGCCACGACTTTTTTGTCAAATCGCTTTGTGATATTACGCAGCTCAATGGCACATTGCTGGTCCATCTTTTTATCCTCCGTTCTTTATCGGGGCCTCCCGGGCGGTGCCGGGGGACAGCTGTCTGTATGCAGATCCCGAAAAACAGGACTTTCCCTCCCTGTTTGCCCGGATCGGCATACAAAAAACGTATAATCTTAAACATAACTTGTGGGCAGAGCGGCAATCCTGCCACTCTGCCCATACGTGTTCATTTTTACCTGTACGGCATCAATTACTTATCTGTATTCTGGGAATCGATTCCGTCAATTACAAATCCGAAGGAAGGTGCAGAGATTCTTCCGCTCTCTACATCTGACTCGTGATAATATCCGTCTGCAATGTAATCCTTAACTGCGAGGATATCCTTGTCGCCGGCCTCAACCAGCTCTTCCATTGTCTTGCCGCCGATTGTGAATGTTGAAGTATCAAATACATGTAAGGAGCCGTCCTTGATGGCTGCTTCCACTTCCTCAACCTTCTCTTTTGTTCCCTTTGCAACTGCCTTATCATTGAGGTCTGTGATCTTAACAGTGCCTGCCTCAAGACCTGTGGAGTAATCCACAGCAATGTCTTCTCCGTTGATGACAGCCTGTACTGCATAAGTGTAGTAGGGACCCCAGTTGTTTGTGGAAGATGTCAGTGCGTAGTTGGGAGCTGTGGGGATCATATCAACATTGTAGCCCACACAGGGAACCTTCTTTGCTTCGCAGGCTGTGGGAGCACCTGTTGTATCGGCATGCTGGCCGATCAGGACACATTTGTCAGCGATCAGGGACTCTGCGCACTCTTTTTCCTTGGACATATCAGCCCAGCTTCCTGTATATTTTACTTCCATTGTAGCGGTCGGGCACTGGGACCTTGCGCCAAGGTAGAAAGCAGTATATCCGCTGACAACCTCTGCGTAGGGGAAAGCACCTACATAACCGATCTTAGCTTCCTCAGCCTTGATCTGACCGGACTCGATCATCTCATTGAGCTTGAGACCGGCTACAACACCGGATACATATCTTGCCTCGTATATATTGTCGAAATAGTTGTGCATGTTGGGCAGGCCGCTTGCTGCTGCCTGTGTACCTGTTGCATGGCAGAACTGGATGTCCGGATACTGCTGTGCAGCCTGGATCAGATAACTCTCATGGCCAAAGCTTGTTGCGAAGATGATGTTGCATCCTGCCTCGGCAAGGTCAGCTGCCGCATCATAACACTCTTCTCCCTCAGGGATCAGGGTCTTCTCAATTACCTGTTCATCAGAGAGACCAAGCTCTTCCTTCATCTCCTGAACGCCCTTCATGTGGGACTCTGTGTAGCCTTCATTCTCATCGCCGATGTAGATCACGCCGACTTTGATATTCTCGGCAGATACACCCTCGCCGCCTGCTGCAGCACCGGTGGATCCTTCACCGCCTGCAGAAGAACCACAGGCACAAAGGCCGATCACCATCATGGCTGCCAAAACAAATGCAAGTAACTTTTTCATTCTTTTTCCTCCTCATGTAAAGTCACAAAACTACTAGATGATCGTATAAAACGCCGTTTTACACCATCTGAATACATAATAAAGTACATTTGCTTTTTAGTAAAGAGATTTTCAACCGAAAAAATCACTAAAAATGTCACATAATCTCAATATAATTCTTAACAAATTTAATGAGTTTGTCATAACTTGTACTGGACGTATTCAGGCACAGATCATAGTTTTCCGCGTCTTTCCAGTTCTGTCCGGTATAGTAGTAATAGTAATCCGACCGGTATTTGTCTATCTTATCGATCTTCCTGCTGATCTCCCGCTCAGTTCCTGTGTCGACCGCCATGACCCTGTCGATACAGTCTTTTTTCGGCGCGTAGAAATAAAGGCGCAGCAGGCCGGGCATATCCTTTAAAACATAATCAGCACAGCGTCCGATGATGATACAGGATTCTTTCCCGGCTATCTCCTTGATAACCTCGGCCTGGAGGTTGAAAAGATTGTCATTTGCTACAAAATCATTGCTTTCCGGCGGCAGTACGTCCCCCGTATAGACCTTTTTCTTCCGGGGAAACAGTGAGCTTTTCAGCTTCTCATCCGCCTGGCCGAAGAGCCTTACATTGATTCCGCTCTTATCGGAAGCGATACGGATCAGGTCCCTGTCATAGTAGGGGATTCCCATCTCTTCCGCGAGCATTCTTCCCAAAGTTCTTCCGCCGCTTCCATAGGTTCTGGCAATCGTAATTACCTTATGTTCCATAAGATTCACCTACTCTCCGAGATATGCCTTTTTAATGGACTCGTTGTTCATCAGTTCCTGAGCCGGTCCTGAAAGCGCGATGGTACCGGTCTCCAGCACATATGCCCTGTCCGCGATGGACAGTGCTTTCTCGGCGTTCTGCTCTACCAGAAGGACAGTGGTCCCCTCAGCGGAAATCTGCCGGATAATGGAGAAGATTTCCTCCACGAAAATGGGGGAAAGTCCCATGGACGGCTCATCCATCAGGATGATTCTGGGCTTGCTCATAAGGGCCCTTCCCATGGCCAGCATCTGCTGCTCTCCGCCGGACAGTGTTCCGGCGGACTGGTTCCGCCTTTCCTGCAGTCTCGGAAAGCTCTGATAGACCCTCCCGAGGGTTTCTTCTATTTCTTTTTTATTCTTTTTTGTAAAAGCGCCCAGTTTCAGATTCTCATATACTGTCAGGTTGGAGAAGACTCTCCTGCCCTCGGGTACATGGGCCATACCCATGGCGACGATCTTGTGTCCGGGCACTCTGGTGATATCCTTTCCCTCAAAAATGATGGAACCGGCCTTGGCCTGGAGCATTCCCGTGATCGTCTGGAGGGTGGTCGTCTTGCCGGCGCCGTTGGCACCGATCAGCGCGATGACTTCTCCCTGATTTACTTCAAAGGATATTCCCTTGATGGCCTGGATCATACCGTAATAGACTTCCAGGTCTTTAATTTCAAGCATTGCCACTCTGCATCCCTCCTATTCTCCAAGATAAGCTTTGATAACTTCCGGATCGTTCAGAACTTTCCTGGTATCGCCCTGGGCCAGGATCTGGCCGAAGTTCAGTACCGTCAGTTCTTCGCAGATACCGGATACAAGCCGCATGTCATGCTCGATCAGGAGGATGGTCATATTAAACTTGTCCCTGACGAAACGGATTGTCTCCATAAGTTTCTCTGTCTCCTTGGGATTCATTCCGGCCGCCGGCTCATCCAGCAGGAGCAGCTTTGGGGATGTTGCAAGGGCTCTTGCGATTTCCAGTCTCCTCTGCTGGCCGTAGGAAAGATTGGATGAAAGATAATGCGCCTTATCTTCCAGCCCGAAGACTTCCAGCAGTTCCATGGCCCTCTCATCCATCTGCTTTTCCGTGGAAAAGTATTTGGGCAGGCGGAGAATGCCTGTGAGAGTTGAATAGGTAAACTGGTGGTGAAGGCCGATCTTGATATTATCCAGCACGCTCTGAGCGTGGAAAAGACGGATATTCTGGAATGTTCTGGCCACACCGCTTTTGTTGATATCTATGGTCTTCTTCCCGACCAGATTTTCCCCGTCCAGCATGATAATGCCGCTGTCGGGTCTGTATACTCCGGTAAGAAGATTAAATACTGTTGTTTTCCCGGCACCGTTAGGGCCGATCAGTCCGTAGAGCTGATTCTTCTCGATGCTTACTTCGAAATCATCCACCGCACGGAGTCCGCCAAAGGAGATGCCCAGGTTCTTTACTTCCAATAAAGCCATCAGACCGCCTCCTTTTTCTTGCCGAAGGGCAGCTTGGATACGAAACGTTCACGCATTTCGATCGCTGCAGGCGCCCAGTTGAAAAGCATCATGGCAATCAGGACGACCGCGTAGATCAGCATACGGTATTCCGAGAAGCCACGAAGTAATTCCGGAAGCATGGTAAGAAGCATGGCTGCGATGATCGAACCGCGGAAGCTCCCCATACCGCCAAGGACTACGTATACCAGGATCATGATCGACATATTGTAGCCGAAGTTGGTGGGCGTAGCTGTCAGAGTTGCCAGATTGTGGGCGTAGAGAACGCCGCCGGCACCTGCGATAGCTGCAGATATGGTAAATACCATGAGTTTATATCTTGTGATATTGATACCTACTGATTCCGCCGCGATCCGGTTGTCACGGATAGCCATGACGGCACGGCCGCTGCGGGAATTTACAAGATTGTAGCAGATGACCAGGCTGATCAGGATCAGAATGATTCCAATCATGAAAGTGGACTGCCTGTGCATCCCTGTTATACCTCTGGCTCCGTTTATCAGCATAGTCCCGTCTTCGCCCATTCCGAGAGAAGCTTCATCCTTAATGGACAGGTGAAGGCCGTGGCTGTCTTTTCCGATGTAAAGGACGTTGATCACATTCTTTATGATCTCGCCGAAAGCCAGTGTTACGATCGCCAGATAGTCGCCTCTCAGCCTGAGGACCGGGATACCGATCAGGTAACCGGACAGGGCAGCGGCAGCTATACCGACCAGCATGGCAAGAAAGAAACGCAGGGTCTCATTCATGGGTGAATCAACCATATATTTGGTAAAGAAAGCACTGGCAAAAGCGCCTACACACATGAACCCGGCATGGCCCAGGGAAAGCTCGCCCAGATAGCCGACGCAGAGGTTGAGTCCGATAGCCACAACAGAATAAATGCAAAGAGGAACAAGCAGGCCCTTCATCAGGCTGGACATCATGTTCATGGAAACCATTGCCTGCGCTATGATAAAGACGGCGATCACAATCCCGTAGGTGATCAGGGAAGATCTGGTAGCTTTGCTCAGTTTTTTCATCTTTTTGTCTTTCATGATCCTCACCTACACTTTCTCCCGCATCGGTTTGCCAAGGATACCTGTCGGCTTGACAAGCAGCACGACAATCAGAACGGCAAATACGATAGCGTCAGACAGCTGGGAGGAAATGTATGCTCTTCCCAGGATTTCGATCACGCCCAGAAGAAGGCCGCCGATCAGGGCGCCCGGAATAGATCCGATTCCGCCGAAAACAGCTGCCGTAAAGGCCTTGATACCGGGCATGGCGCCTGTGTAGGGTGACAATGTAGGATAAGCAGAACAAAGGAGGACACCGGCAATCGCTGCCAGTCCGGAGCCGATGGCAAATGTCAGGGAGATAGTGCTGTTTACATTCACTCCCATCAGCTGGGCCGCGTCACGGTCTTCCGAGCAGGCAAGCATGGCCTGGCCGGATTTGGTCTTTTTGATAAAGGCCGTCAGACCCAGCATGATCAGGATACAGCAGCATACAGTCACGATGGTGACCGCAGAGATGACCAGCTTTCCGCCGGCAAGCCTCAAAGGCTTAAATGGCACTACAGACGAAAAAGACTTTGTATCGGATCCGAATATTAATAAAGCCAAGTTCTGCAGAAAGTAGCTGACACCGATGGCCGTGATCAGCACGGCCAGAGAGTTGGCCTTTCTTAACGGTTTGTAAGCAATCTTTTCAATAGTAACTCCAAGCATAATACACATGATGACTGCAGCGAGAATGCTGACGCCCGTATTCAGATGCCAGACGCTCATTGTGGTAAATACCACATAGCATCCGATCATGATAACATCACCATGCGCAAAATTAAGCATTTTGGCGATACCGTAAACCATGGTATAGCCCAGCGCGATAATCGCGTAAATACTGCCCAGGCTGATTCCGTTAATCAGATAGGACAAAAAACTCATAGTTTCACCTCTTCTTTCCTGATACCCTTTCCCCTTTTGTAAAAAAAAGGAAGGTTACCCGAAGGCAACCCTCCATTGGGTCCGTCATATAAAGCGTCGATCAGTCCAAACTTACGTATGCACCGTCTTTAATGATGACAGCTTTCGGCTCTTTGTTTACTTCGCCCTTAGCGTTCCACTGAAGTCCATCTTCGCCACCGGTGATTCCGGGAACAGTAATCTCTGTCATAGCTTTCTTTAAAGCGTCACACATCTCGGAAGCATCCATATCCGGTGTAACGCCGGCCTTCTCGATAGCAGCCTTGATTGCATAAATGCCGTCATAAGCGTCAGCTGCGAACTGGTTGGGAATCTCGCCGTAAGCATCCTGATACTTCTTAACGAAGCTCTGAACTGCCTCGTCCTCGGAATCAGCTGCGAAAGGTGTAAGGAGCATAACGCCCTCAGCAAGTTTTGTATCAAAGTTCTCAACTGTAAGGATTCCGTCCATACCGTCAACGCCGAAGAATACAGGTTTGTAACCCATGTCGTTTGCCTGTGTCAGGATGATGGAAGCCTCCTGATAGTAGATGGGCAGGAATACGAGCTCAGCGCCCTTGTCCTGTGCCTGCTTGAGCTGGGTATTGAAATCTGTCTTGGAGTCTGCAGTAAATGCGGACTTGGAAACGATATCAAAGTCAAGATCCTTTGCCTGTGCCTCGAAAGTAGCTTCGATACCGCTGGAGTATACATCGGAGCTGTCATAGATGACTGCGACTTTCTTTGCAAGCTTGTTGGTAGCAATATACTCTGCCGACTTTGCTCCCTGGTTGGGGTCGGAGAAGCAAACCTGGAATACATTGCTCTCATCACCCTGCAGTACATCCGGTGAGGATGCGGAAGGTGTGATCTCAAATATATTGTCGTTAGCTGTCTCAGCTGCTACAGCAGTACAGGGTGTGGATGTAACTGTTCCCAGAAGAATCTGCATGCCCCAGTCCTTTAAGGTGTTGTAAGCATTTACAGACTTCTCTGCATCATGGGTATCATCCTGGAAATTGTACTCGATCTTGTAGCCGTTGATTCCGCCTGCTTCATTGATCTCGTCAATCGCGATCTGAGCGCCGTTCTTAACGCCGTTGCCGTAGATGGCTGC
>CACZQE010000366.1 GCA_902783205.1 uncultured Lachnospiraceae bacterium
CTGATCGGACTGCCGCAGCTGCACTGCGTAGCGGTGGATGAGTACGAGGCCAGCTGCAAGGTCATGGAATACCTGGTCTCCCTGGGCCACAAAAAGATCGCCATCATCTGCGGACCGGCAGATCTTTACAGCACTTACAGCAGGCTTCGGGGTTACAGAGCCGTTCTTGAGAAGCATGGCATGGAGTATGACAAGAATCTTGTCCGCTATGGGGATTCCCTGGTGGAGAGCGGCCTTGTCTGTATGCGTGAGCTCCTTAAGGACAATCACGGCATCAGTGCGGTCTTTGCCTGCAGTGATATGATGGCGATCGGCGCCCGCAGGGCGATCGAGGAGACCGGAAAAAACGTCCCCGGGGATATCTCCCTGGTAAGTACCGATGCAACTTCTGTCGCGGAATATCTGGATATGGGACTGACAACGATTCAGCAGCCGACATTTGAGCGAGGAAGACTCTGCACGGAACACCTGATCAGAATGATCGACGGGGAAGATCCTGGGAATTCCGTCCTGCTTCATATGGACATCTCCATTAAGAAGTCGACGGGATATCTGTCTGCGGACACATGATCCTGCAGCACTTCACCCCATCTTTCTGTACTCTGCGGCGGAAAGCGTTTTACAATCTGCCTGTCTGAAAGATCATTCTGTAAAAGACATCCCGGGATCGGACCGGGAATATCAGAAGTGCGAATAGAAATACGATACCTTCCTTGCCTGAATCAACAAAATCAGAAAGGAAGGTATTTTTATGCTTGCATTAAACATGCCCAAATATGAAGAACTGGAGCTGGAAGAGAGACAGATTCCGGAGTGCGGACCTGAGGAAGCTGTTGTAAGGGTCAAATATGCCGGGATCTGCGGCTCCGACATGCACATCATAGCGGGAGAAAATCCCAGAGCCATTGCGCCCCTTGTTATGGGGCATGAATCCTGCGGCACAGTCTATGCCATCAATTCCCAGAGAAGAACCGATATAAAGGTCGGTGATAAGGTCACCATGCATGCGGTCATCAGCTGCGGTGTCTGCGACAATTGCCGGAACGGCCATGAAAACCTGTGTGAGAACGTGCGTATCATGGGAACCAACTACGACGGCTTTTTCCAGGAGTACGTAAAAGTCCGCGCAGACAGGCTGCTGAAATTCAACGACGATGTGGATATGAAAGCAGCTGCTCTTGTGGAGCCGCTCACGATCGCCGTACACGATATCCGCCGCAGCGGTCTGCAGCTTGGAGAGGATGTATTTGTATGCGGAGCCGGCACGATCGGTACCCTGATCGCAAAAGTAGCGGAAATGCAGGGCGGACATGTGCTCCTTTCCGAAGCGGACGAAGCCAGGATCGCGGCAGCGAAGGGAAGAGGCTTCCATGTAGTTGATGCCAAAGCTCCCGATTTCATGGAACAGTGTAAAACTTTCACGGGAGGAAAGCTTTTCGATAAGGTCTTTGAAGTGACCGGAGTGGAAGCTGGTTTCCGTACCTGCCTGGAAATGCTCAAACCCGGCTCTGTCATGGTGCAGGTCGGTATGCCCGGAAAGAAATTCTCAGAGTTTGACGTCAACAAGATCATCTTCTCGGAGGTGGATTTCCTGGGCGTGCGCAATTCCAGATCCCTGAGCATGAGCGGAGCAGTGAAGCTGGTAAATATGGGCATCATGAATGATTTCTTAAGAGATATGGTCTCCGAGATCTTCCCCAAGGAGAAAGCGTTGGAAGCATTCAACCTTGCAAGGACCGACAAGACGGCGCTGAAAGTGCTGATCGATTTTGGAGGAGAAGAGGACTGAAAGAAAGGGGATTGCCATTATGAAGCCATTGGAAGGGATCCGGGTCGTTGACCTCGGAAGATTTGTCTCTGCGCCATTCTGCGGAATGCTGCTGGCTGACATGGGCGCGGAAGTGATCAAGGTGGAGAAACCGGGACGCGGAGAGGACGCCAGGTCCATTGGCCCGTTCATGAACGGGGAGACCCTCTATGTTCCCACTTTCAACAGAAACAAGAAGGGTATGACGATCCAGACAAGATCAAAGGAAGGTATGGACCTTCTTAAGGATCTGATCCGCAGGTCGGATGTCCTGATCGAGAATTACAGGCCAGGTACCGTTAAAAAAATGGGTATCAGCTACGAAGAACTGAAGGAGATCAATCCCAGGCTGATCATGGCTTCCATCTCCGGTTTCGGCCAGACCGGACCGGATTCCCTGAAGCCGGCTTTTGATCCGGTTGCCCAGGCGGTAGGCGGCTTATATGCCATCACCGGGACGAAAGAATCCGGACCGGTTGCTGCAGGTACGGTCATTTCGGATCTTACGACGGGCCTTTACACTGCCTACGCCATCCTGGCCGCTGTTATTCAAAGAAATACCACCGGAAAAGGCCAGTATATTGACATCGCCATGGTAGACTGCATGGTTTCTATGCTGCACACCTATGTTGCCAACTATGCGGCAAACGGAATTGTACCGGAACGTCATGGCAACCGGGATCCGCTTTCCGCACCGGCCGACTGCTATAAGGCAAAGGACGGGTACGTCGTTATGCATGCCGGAGAGGATAAATCCTATGAACTGCTCAAAAAACTGATCGGGAATCCGGCGATGGAAGATCCCAAATTCGATACCCATCAAGGCCGCGTAGACTATCAGGAAGAGTTGGAAGGATATGTGCAGGAGTGGTTTTCCGAGAGAACCGCAGCGGAGGCGGAGGACGCGCTGGTGCAGGCCGGCATCATCACCGCGCGGGTGAATGATATGCCGCTTCTTTTTAAGGACAGACAGATCCGTGCCAGGGGCGACCTGATCGACCTGGAGGTTCCCGGCGCAGGCATGTGTACCTTCCAGGGCAGCCCGCTTCATATGTCGGAAGCGCCTGTTACTTATACAAGAGCACCAATGGTCGGAGAACACAATGACCAGATC
>CACZQE010000367.1 GCA_902783205.1 uncultured Lachnospiraceae bacterium
AATGTTTCTGCCGTTTCCAGGGAGAAGAAAGTCGTGGCAGGTCTTAAATCCATGCTTGGCATTCTGGTTGACGTAAAAGTCCTGCAGCCTAAATCCATTATCCGAAGCGAAGGCAAAGCCGTTCGTGTCGTGGATAACAGAAATCTTTACAGATAAAAGTCTTTTAAAGACATGATAAAAGCCCCTGCCTTTTCTGCCCGCAAGCGGACGGAGGAGACAGGGGCTTCGTTTTTTATAAAAGACAGTTTAACGGATGATACCCGGGTTTTTACGGTAGGATGCTGCCAGCTGTTCGAACAATTCAAGAGACCTCTCTACACGCTCCGTGGGCACACAGTAGGCAATTCTGGCGTGACCGGGGCAGCCGAAGCCGGTTCCCGGAACCATGAGAAGATTGTAGTCCAGCTTTGCCCTCTCACAGAATGATATATCGTCGTCAATGATGGTGCGGGGGAAAATGTAGAAAGTTCCGCCCGGTTCCACCACGGAGTATCCCATCTCTCTGAGTCCTTTGGTCAGTATATTGCGGTTGGTTTCATAGACACTGATATCCGCCGTCTCCATGGCACAGAGGGCACATACCCGCTGGAGAAGACTGGGAGCGCAAACATAGCCCAAAGACCGGCCGGCGCCCGCAATGGCGGCATAGACAAGAGGCTGTTCCTCCACCTCGTCCGGAACCAGAACATAACCCATACGTTCTCCCGGAAGAGACAAGGACTTAGACCAGGAATAGCATACAAGCGTATTGTCATAGTATTTTGTCAGGAAGGGAACCTGGATACCGGAGAAAGCGATTTCCCGGTAAGGTTCATCAGCCAGCAGATAAATGGGATGATGGTATTCCTGTGACTTTGCTTCCAGAATCTGCGCAAGTTTTTTTACAGTCTCTTCAGAGTATACGGCCCCGGAAGGATTGTTGGGAGAATTGACAATAACACCCTTGGTATTCTCATTGAGAGCCTGCTCAAATCTATCAAAATCGATCTGAAAAGCTGCCGTATCTGCCGGGATCAGCCGCATTTTTGCGCCTGCGCCTTCTATAAAGACTTTATACTCCGGAAAATAAGGAGCGAATACGATGAACTCGTCACCGGGGTTGGACAGACCGTTTAAGCAGCAGCAGAGAGCTGCGGCGGCACCGACTGTCATATAGAGATTATCAGCATGAAAACTGGTGGAAAAGCGCTTGTTCAGTGAATCTGCGATCATTTTCCTTACACCCGCGTCACCCTGGGCACTGGTATAACCGTGGAGGACGACAGGATCCGTCTCATCCACAAGTTTCCGGATTGTATCATTTACAGAAGCGGGGGCCGGAACACTGGGATTGCCCAGGGAAAAGTCAAAAACATTTTCCGGGCCGACTTCAGCCGCACGCATTTTTCCGAATTCGAAAAGTTCCCGGATCACGGACCTCTGTGTGCCCAGACCCACCATTCTTTCATTTAAATTCAACATAATTCAACCTCATTCCGTGATGGAAAAGTGGAGAAACCCGCCGGCTGACGGGTTCCGTCTGTTTCTTTGATCTATTCTTATAATATAAGACCTAAAATCCTTTTTGACAAGTTTGACATTTGGATTGGAGTGTGTTAAATTATAGCAGATGTTCGCTTTAATGTGCAAAAGACAAAAAGCGATAAAGAGTTAAAGCGGCAGATTATGTATCATGCCGCATTACCAATAAAGAAAGGATGTAAACCAGATGACAGTAATGGATTATCTTGAGAGGAACCACAGACTTTTCGGAGATGAGGTGGCTCTGGTAGAACTGAATCCTACCATGAAGGACACAAGGAAGATTACCTGGAAGGAGTACGATCTTGTACAGCAGACCTCCTCCACCCCTTATCGGCGGGAGATTACCTGGAGTGTTTTCGATGAGAAGGCAAACCGGGTGGCAAATATGCTTCTGCAGCGGGGTATCAAGAAAGGGGACCGTGTAGCCATTCTCATGTTCAACTGTCTGGAATGGCTGCCCATTTATTTCGGTATATTAAAGACCGGCGCCATCGCCGTACCTTTTAATTTCCGTTTTGACGCCAAAGAGATCAAATACTGTGCGGATCTGGCAGAGGTGCACTGTGTCTTCTTCGGACCTCAGTTTATAGGACGTATTGAGTCCATCGAGGAGGACCTGAGCAGGGGCCGCCTGCTTATATATGTGGGAGACGGATGTCCGACTTTCGCGGAGGGTTACAGGGAACTGGTGGCAGACTGCTCAAGCCAGCCGCCCCGTGTTTTCCTCAATGAGCAGGATGACGCGGCTATCTATTTTTCCTCCGGGACCACCGGATTCCCCAAGGCAATCCTTCATAATCATGAAAGTCTGATCCAGGCGGCAGAGATGGAACAGAAGCATCATCTGACCAACCGTGATGACGTATTCCTCTGCATCCCGCCTCTTTATCATACCGGCGCAAAGTTCCACTGGATGGGAAGTCTGTGTGCAGGATCAAAGGCAGTCCTCTTAAAGGGAACCACTCCGGAAATCATTCTGGATACGGTTTCGAGGGAGCACTGCACCATCGTATGGCTGCTGGTACCCTGGGCTCAGGATATCGTGGACAGTCTTGACAGGGGTGATCTCAAGCTTTCCGATTACGAGCTGGATCAGTGGAGACTCATGCACATCGGAGCACAGCCTGTGCCTCCGTCCCTGATCAAGCGCTGGAAGGAATACTTCCCCCATCACCTCTATGATACCAACTACGGACTTTCCGAATCCACCGGCCCGGGATGCGTTCATCTGGGTGTGGAGAACATACATAAAGTCGGAGCCATCGGTGTTCCGGGGTACCGATGGGAATGCAGGATTGTCGATGAAAAAGGAGAGGACGTTGTCCAGGGCCAGGTCGGAGAACTCTGTGTCAAGGGCCCGGGCCTTATGACCTGCTATTACAACGATCCTAAAGCAACCGCCGAGACCCTGAAGGACGGATGGCTTTTCACGGGTGATATGGCTATGCAGGATGAGGACGGATTCATTTTCCTGGTTGACCGGAAGAAGGATGTGATCGTCAGTGGCGGAGAGAATATCTACCCTGTTCAGATCGAGAACTTCTTAAGCGCCTTCGACAAGGTCAAGGATGTGGCTGTGATCGGTCTTCCTGACAAGCGGCTGGGAGAGATTACGGGTGCCATCATCTCCATTAAGGAGGGTATGGAATGCACTGAAGAAGAGATCGACGCATTCTGCCATGAACTCCCCCGTTATAAACGTCCCAAGAAGATTATTTTTGCAGATGTACCCCGAAATGCTACCGGCAAGATCGAGAAACCCGCACTCAGAAAGAAATACGGCGCCGAACAGCTTGTCGCCCAGCAGAACAGAGGATGATTTTCAACACTGTGCCTAAAAAAGGCACAGTGTTTTTTTATCATTTCCTGATGAAAAAGATGTTTCTTATAGAAGAGATATCGTGTATAATAATCTCATAGAAACTGTATCATTTAACGAAGGAGGAAAAAAATGGGCAAAGAAATGATAGCTATGCTACTTGCCGGAGGACAGGGTTCCCGTCTGTACGCTTTGACGCAGAATCTTGCAAAGCCGGCAGTTCCATTCGGCGGAAAGTACCGTATTATAGACTTTCCGCTTTCCAATTGTGTCAATTCGGGGATCGATACTGTCGGTATCCTGACACAGTATCAGCCATTAGAATTGAATGAGTACATAGGAAACGGCCAGCCCTGGGATCTGGACCGTCTCTATGGTGGTGTGCATGTGCTGCCTCCCTATCAGAAAGCATCCGGTTCAGACTGGTATAAAGGAACAGCGAATGCCATTTATCAGAATATTCCTTTTATTGAGCGCTATGATCCCGAGTACGTGATCATTCTTTCCGGCGACCAGATCTGTAAGCAGGACTATGATGATTTCCTGAAGTTCCACAAGGAGAAGGACGCAGAGTTCTCCGTGGCTGTAATGGAAGTTCCGTGGGAAGAGGCACCGCGTTTCGGTCTTATGGTAGCTGATGCCAACGACAAGATCACAGAGTTCCAGGAGAAACCCAAGAATCCCAAGTCCAATCTTGCTTCCATGGGTATTTACATTTTCAACTGGGATATCCTGAAAAAGTATCTGGAGGAAGACGAGGCAGATCCCAATTCAGAGAATGACTTCGGTAATAACATCATCCCCAACCTTCTGAAAGACGGAAGAAAGATGTATGCTTACCATTTCAACGGTTACTGGAAGGATGTAGGAACCATTTCCTCCCTCTGGGAAGCGAATATGGAAGTTCTGGATCCCGAGCACAGCGGCATTGACCTGTTCGATGAGGACTGGAAGATCTACAGCCGCAACAGCGGCATGCCGGGCCATAAGATTACCGCAACGGCCAAGGTGGACGATTCCATGATCACAGACGGCTGCAACATTTCAGGAACTGTTGAGCACTCTATCCTTTTCGCGGGCGTTAAGGTGGAGGAAGGCGCTGTTGTCCGCGACGCTGTCGTTATGGGCGGATCCGTGATCAAATCCGGCGCTGTCGTTGAACACTGCATCATTGCCGAGAATGTTACGGTAGGAGAGAACAGTGTGGTCGGCGGACCGGACCAGGTAGCTACCATCGGCTCCGACGTTACGGTAGGAGCAGGCGCTAAGATCGGAGACAGTGCCATGGTAAGTGAAGATGTAAAGGAGGGTGAAGAGATATGCTAGAGAAGAATACAAATGCACTCGGTATTATTTTCCCGAATACATATGATAAGCTGGTGCCGGAACTCGCCGGTGACCGTCTGATTGCTTCGATTCCCTTTGCCGGCAGATACCGTCTGATCGACTTTATCCTTTCTTCCATGGTTAATTCCGGTATTGACAATATTTCCGTGCTGGTAAGGCAGAGATACCATTCTCTTCTGGATCATCTGGGATCCGGACGTGCATGGGACCTGGTACGTAAGAACGGCGGTCTTAACATTTTCCCGCCTTTTGCCCAGGATACCATCAATGCTTCTGAAGGACGGATCGTTCCTCTGGAAGGCATTTCCGTATTCTTAAAAGATGCAAAAGAGAAATACGTAGTAATCTCTGATGCCAACTTTGCGGCTAACTTTGATTTCAACGATATGATCGAGAAGCATATCAAGAGCGGCGCTGATGTGACCATGGCTTACACCCGTGAGGCCATTCCCCAGGCTCTTCTTGATATGGAGGGAATCTCCAAAGGCCTCTATTTCACTTATGAGATGGATGGTGACAGGGTTACCAAGATGAATGTAAATCCCAAGACCCAGGGTACGGTAAATCTGGGACTGCCGGTTTATGTTCTTGAGAGAGAGCTGCTGATCGAAAAAGTAAATGAAGCTTATGTAAACGGAAACATTTATTTTGAGAGAGACGTTCTTGTACCCCAGGCAGGCAGCATGAACCTGCAGGGATACCTCTTTGACGGATATGTTGCAAGAATCACCAGCGTGAAGAGCTTCTTTGATGAGAGCCTCAAGCTTCTGGATGATGACAACAGGGATGCCCTGTTTTCACCCGGACAGGTATTTACAAAAGTTCGTGACGATAATCCGACCCGCTATATCAGTGGAGCACAGGCATCTAATGTTCTGGTTGCCGACGGCTGCGTGATCGAGGGAATCGTGGAAGACTCCATCATTTTCCGTGGCGTTAAGATCGGAAAAGGCGCAAAAGTAAAGAACTGCGTAATTATGCAGGATACTGTGATTGGCGATGGCGCACGTCTTGAAAATGTTATCACAGACAAGAAGGCACAGATCGGCGTGGCCAAAGAACTTCGCGGCAGCGAGACATTCCCGGTATTTGTTGCAAAAGGACAGAAAGTATAAAGGCTTTGTCCGTTTGACTTGAGGAAGACACTCCGTATTCATAGAAAATGCGAATACGGAGTGTTTTTTTCGGTCAGCCTGGGTTATAATGGTTTACATGAACACGAAAAAGTAAACTGTTAAAGACAATCATGGAGAGACTCTTATGAATAGAAGATTAAAACCTTTTACCGTAATCATCCTGGGATTCGCAGGCGTGATCTTTCTCGGAAGCTGCCTGCTCACCCTGCCCGTTTCATCGGCAGCAGGAGTATGGACATCCTTTTCGACTGCTTCATTTACTGCAACCTCGGCAGTGTGTGTGACCGGGCTTGTGGTCAGGGATACCGGGACCTACTGGTCCGCCTTCGGCCAGACAGTGATTCTGATCATGATCCAGATCGGAGGTCTGGGCGTTGTATCCATGGCTGCTCTTCTGGCCATGGCAGCAGGAAGGAAAATATCTCTTCGTCACCGAAACCTGCTGGAGGAGACAATCAGTACTCATCAGATCGGCGGTATAGTCCGTATGCTTCGCTTTGTAATCTGCACGACTTTTATTGTGGAGCTTGTCGGCGCCCTCCTGATGATGCCCGTGTTTTACGGGAAATACGGGGCCCATGGTATCTGGATTTCATGTTTCCAGTCAGTCTCTGCTTTCTGTAACGCCGGTATGGACCTGATGGGCTCAAAGACAGGACCCTTCTCATCCATGACCTCCTTACGGGGCAATGGCTATATTGTGACGGTAGTCACTTCGCTGATCGTGATCGGAGGTATAGGATTTCTTACATGGGATGATGTAAGAAACAAAAGACATCATTTGAGAAAGTACAGGATGCAGAGTAAAGTGGCCCTCTGCATGACGGCTGCCCTGATTCTTGGGCCGGCCATGTTCCTTTATTATACAGAATTTGCTGCTGCTCCTGAAAATGAGAGAGTATGGCTTGCTTTGTTTCAGGCCGTCACGCCCAGAACAGCCGGATTTAACACGGCTGATTACAGCACTTTTACCGGGGCAGGTAAGGCTTTGACAATCGTACTGATGCTTATAGGCGGCTGCCCCGGCTCCACTGCCGGAGGTATGAAGACGACAACTGCAGCGGTGCTCATTGCCAATGTCCTGTCGGTTTCCAGGAGGGAAAAGCATGCCCATATGTTCGGAAGGCGGATTGAAGATGACGTGGTTAAAACAGCATCGGCCCTGATGCTTCTGTATGTTTTTGCCACTATAGGCGGCGCCCTGATCATCTGCCTGGAAGAACATTGCCACTTTGGATCAGCTGTCTTCGAGACGGCATCTGCTGTTGGAACGGTAGGCCTGACTCTGGGCCTGACACCGGAAATCGGCCATCTTTCCCGTATCGTGCTTATGGTACTTATGTTCTTCGGCAGAGTCGGAGGACTGACACTTATATATGCCGCCCTTTCGGACCAGAGTACGGAAGGGGATAAATATCCCGTTGAAAAGATTATTGTAGGGTAGGAGGAAATGTGATGAAAAGTATATTGCTAATCGGACTGGGACATTTCGGAAAAGCGCTTGCCATGGAGCTGAATGCCAAAGGGCAGGAGATCATGGCAGTGGACAGGCAGGAAAAGCGTGTTAACGATATCCTTCCCTATGTTACGGATGCTCTGATCGGAGACACGACCAGCGAGGCTTTCCTCAAGTCTCTGGGAATCAACAATTATGACGTATGTGTTGTGACTATAGGAAATGATTTCCAGAGTTCCCTGGAAACCACCTCTCTCCTGAAGGAGCTGGGGGCCAAAGTGGTGGTATCCTACGCGGACAGTGAGGTTCAGAAAAAGTTCCTTTTAAGAAACGGAGCCGATGAGGTGATCAACCCTGCCGTACATATTGCCCGGTGGGCTTCTGTCCGTTTTGCCTCGGACCATGTGCTTGATTTTATTACCATCGATAAAAACCACGCCATTCTTGAGGTGACGGTTCCCCAGGCATGGAAAGGAAAAACGGTAGGACAGCTTGATGTCCGCCGCAAACACGGTATTACACTGATCGCTGTCAAAGAAGGTGACCAGACCAACCTTGCCGTGACACCCGATACCCTGATCAAAGGAGACGAGACCCTGCTGGTACTGGGGGATCAGAAATCTGTCCGTAAATGCTTCGGCGTTTAACGGGAAATATGTTTTTCGGAGATAGTATGGTATAATGTATTCTCAGACAGGAGGAGTGCTATGAAACTACTGAAAAGAATACTGCTTATACTGCTGGTGACGGTCATTATATGCGGTGCCGCGGTCTACGGGGCAGGTGCCTATTATTTCAAGCTGCATTATTTCCCCAGGACCAGGGTAGGAGGAAGAGATATAGGACGAAGGACCTGGGATGAGGGAAAGGATATCCTGAACAAGTCTCTGTCCGCCTATAGGATCATGATCCTTGAAGGAGACGACAAGACAGAATACATCGGAGCGGAAGATGTAGGTATGTCATTTACTGATATTGAGAAGGTACACAGGATCCTGGAGGAACAGGAGTATTTCAAATGGCCCCTGATCGTCTATGAGACCCGTTACAAAAACAGGACTTTCCATTATGACAGGCTCCCGGTGGAGATGGTGGAAGACCGCTTTAAAGAAAAGGCGGAAGCCCTCTACTGTATGCATCCGGCCAAGGATATCAAGAGCGTCAGCGCTTCCGTTGAATACAACAAGAACCGGGAAAAGTATGAGATTGTTCCGGAGAAGATCGGAAACCAGCTGATGAAAAAAGAGTTTATCACGGATCTGCGTAAAGCCATGCTCTCCATGGATGAGGATTTTACTCTTCGGGATAACAAGTATTATAAAAAGCCCAAATATACATCCGAGTCAAAAGAGGTCACCGACGCCATAGAAAAGCTGAACGGCTATCTTGAGACAAGGGTTACCTATGAGGACAGGGATCTGACAGCTTCTCTGACACCGGATGACATGGCTAAGTTCATTAAGATATCGAAAAAGTTCGAAGTGAGTCTTGACAGGGTAAAGATCAATGATTTCGTTAACAAGACACTCTTCCCTGTATTCAATACAGTGGGTAAAAAGAGAAAGTTCAAGACCAAGAACTCAGGCACAGTTACTCTGTCCGGCGGTAATTTCGGATGGAGGGTCGGTGTAGTGGACGAAACCACTGCCATTGTCAAGGACATGGAGAAGCATGCGGTGGTCACAAGAACACCGGTCTATATCATCGAAGCCAGCCGGGGCAATTCCGATATCGGCAGTACTTATATTGATGTCAGTATCGATAAACAGCATATGTGGTATGTCAAGAATGACAAAGTCATCTTTGAAAGCGATGTTGTAACGGGAGACGTTTCCAAAGGAAGAGGAACCTCCAAGGGTGTCTGGATGGTGGAGCTGAAGAAAAAGAACCACTATATGAAGGAAAACCATGTAACTGTCAAGTACTGGATGCCCATCGACACAAGCAGGGGTGTAGGTTTTCACGACGCTCCCTGGAGGGGAAGCTTCGGCGGAACCATATATCGCCATAACGGATCACACGGCTGCATAAACATGCCGCCTGCAAAAGCCAAAGAACTTTACGGTATTGTGCCGGTCAATATACCGGTCCTGGTGCACTGACCGGATACCGCAGCCTTTTGCTTTCGCGCTATAAAAAGTAACTTTATCGACCTTTAACAAATTGGGAGGGAAACAAATGAAAGAATGGACATTGGAAGAGCGCTACCGGGTTTTACACAGCGCTGAGGATGTCAGGGATCTTCACACAAGGATCAGCAAGTCAAACTATCGCCAGCTGTATCATGTACAGCCGGTGACAGGCCTGTCAAGCGATCCTAACGGCTTTGTCTGGCACAATGGCAAATGGGATCTCTTTTATCAGTGGTGCCCCTGGGGAGCAGTCCACGGCCTCAAATACTGGTATCACGTGACATCAGAAGATCTGGTCAGCTGGAGAAATGCAGGTGTGGGCCTGCGTCCGGATTGCGAGTACGACAACAAGGGCAATCATTCCGGATCCGGAATCGAGGCTGACGGAGACCTTTACTTCTTTTACACCGGTAATCACAGGGATGAGAACTGGGTAAGAACCCCCTATACCTGTGCTGCAAAAATGGGTGAGGACGGACAGCCTGTCAAGCTGCCGGAGCCACTTTTCGGCCCCAGAGAAGACTACAGCGAGCATCAGAGAGATCCCAAGGTTTTCTATGTGGAAGAAAAGGACAAATATTTTATTTTCATAGGCGCCCAGACCCTGGACAAGAGGGGAACCGTACTTGTATATGAATCTGACACCCTTCTTTCCGGATGGACATTTGCCGGACAGCTTCATGTTCCGGGCTATGAGTCCTTCGGCGGTATGTGGGAATGCCCCTGTATTGAGCGGATCAGCGGCAAGGACGTTCTGATTTTCTCTCCCCAGTATACAAAACTGCCGGGCAGAGGAGAGAGCACCAACCACAATGTTTACATGGTCGGCTCCATGGATTACGACACACTGACTTTCACACCCGAGACAGATTATCAGTATCTGGATTACGGTTTTGACTTTTATGCGGCACAGCTGGCTTCCAATGTGGGAGATCCGGAAAAAGCTGTCATCATTGCATGGATCGGTCTGCCGGACAACCATTATCCCACAGAACCCGAGGAGTGGGAAGGAAGCATGACACTGCCCAGAGAGCTGAGACTCAGCGGCAACAGTCTGATACAGACGCCGGTGGAGGCAATTGAGAAGCTTCGTGATTCCCTGGCGGCAGCAGACGGAAATCTGCCTGCAGCCTGTGAGATGGAAGTGGAAGTTTCCGAAGGCGATTTTGATCTGAACCTTTACACGAAAGAAGACGGGACAGGCGGAATGACACTTCATTATGACAGTGAGAGCCGGACCTGTACCATAGACAGGACAGGAATGGACAAGCGCTTCAATGAGAAGGTGGGAGAGGTGCTGGATATGCCTCTGCGCACACCTCTTCGCAAACTGCGTATCTTTATAGACCGCAGTTCTACGGAAATCTTTGTTAATGACGGCGAAGAAACATTTACAACACACAGCTACCCGACTGAAAATGAGTTCCACTACACTGTAAGCGACAATGGCCAGGTGAAGATCTGGAATCTCAAAGCTTCTGTTGTTGATGATTTTGTAATCTGACAGGCCGGTTGTCCGGCCCGGAAAGAAAGGATATCGGATGAAAAAAGTATTTGCCAGTGATTTTGACGGCACCTTGTATTTTTATAAAGCAGACATTAAGCTTCCTCCGGAAAATGTGGAAAAGATCCGTCAGTACCAGGAAGCAGGCCACCTGTTCGGACTCTGTACCGGAAGACAGGTTGGCGGACTGACCCCTTTTATCGGCGGCCTTGTCTATCCTGATTTCTATATCACCAGCAGCGGAGCCAATATCGTGGACCGCGACCTGAAGGAAATCCGGAAACTTGGTGTCGATCCTGCCATAGCTGATGCTATCGTAAAGGAAATGAACCCCAAAGGATACAGACTGACCCTCGACGTGGAGGGAGACATCTGTGTATTTTCCGAGATGGATTATCCGGGAAAATACTATGTGATCACAGGTGTGGATGATGCTCCCGAAGGTCTGATCCATCAGGTCAGCATCCACACGGAAAGTCTGGATGAAGCGGCTGCCATCAGCAAAGAACTCAATGAAAAATACGGTGACTACATCGAAGCATTCCAGAATGTTATCGAGATCGATATTGCTCCCAGGGGCTGTTCCAAGGGAAAAGGTGTGGAATTCCTCAGGGATTACATGAAAGACACGATCGGTCCCTGCAAGCTTTACGGAATCGGTGATTCCATTAATGACCTGCCCCTGATCGACGCGGCAGACAAGTCCTACACCTTCCCCTATGCGCCGAAAGAGGTGCAGGAGCGTGCGGATATGATTGTGGAAACAATCGTGGACGCACTGGAAGATTCCATGAATGACTGAGGAGACCGACAGAGATGAGCCAGGTATTGCGTGATGCCAGACGATATGAAGAAGAGAAGGAGAGAGGAATCCTCCCGGAAGCAAGGCCGGCTTTTCACCTTTCTTCCCGGGTGGGCTGGATGAATGACCCCAACGGATTCTCTTATCATGACGGACACTACCATCTCTTCTACCAGTACAATCCCTATCATTCTCACTGGGATACCATGCACTGGGGACATGCTGTCAGCAAAGATCTTCTCCACTGGGAATACCTTCCGGCTGCCCTGGCGCCGGACTGTCACTACGACAGAGACGGCTGCTTTTCCGGCAGTGCCCTGACCATGCCTGACGGCCGTATGCTGATTGTCTATACAGGCGTTGTCAGTGAAAACCTGAATCCCGGCGGACCAAGGCTGATCCAGACCCAGAACATTGCCCTGGGGGACGGCCTGGACTTCAGCAAATATGAAGGTAATCCGGTCCTGGCAGAGGCAGACCTTCCGGAAGGAGGAAGTCCCTATGATTTCCGTGATCCCAGAATCTGGCAGAGCGCTGACGGAAGCTACCGTCTGGCAGTAGCCAATGATGTGGAAGGCCACGGGGGGCAGATTCTCCTCTTTGAAAGCGAAGATGCCTTTGACTGGAATTATAGAGGATGTCTGGCCGACAATC
>CACZQE010000368.1 GCA_902783205.1 uncultured Lachnospiraceae bacterium
CGGAGTAAAGGTTAAAGTTCTGGAAGACCTGACTGCCCATGACCCGGCTCTGAAAAAAGATGCGGAGGTCACACTGAAAGGGGAACAGGCTCAGACCTATGTGAGGAGCCGTAATACAGAACTGCTGGAATCCAACTCCATGCGTATGGAGCGGCAGAAGCAGTACATGAGGGCTTTTATAGCTCTGGCATTGGCACAGACAAAGAAGAATCCGACCACGCCGGTCTCTCTTCTGTCTGATGTTTCACCCCATCTGGTGACAAGTATCACACCGGCCCAGGCCACCTACCTGGGGTCTATCGCTGTAAGAAGTCATATCATCGGCGGTGATATCCTGACTGTGCCGGGCAAGGTAAAGAAAGGCGACAAATACGCCGAATATATAATTGATGAAAAAGGTCTTTATGACTTGCTTTTAAATACATTTTACGATAAACTTGATGAAGGATATTAGTAGAAAGAGAGGAACACACGAATGGGTAAATTGAAAATGTGGCTGGCACTCGGACTTATATCACTGATGCTTCTGGCTTGCTCCTTAACCGTAATGGCGGAAGACAGCCCGGAGGCAACGACATCAACGGAGAAACCGAAAAAGGAAAAATCGGCAAAAACAGGCGAGAGCAACGTCCTGGTTTATTCGCTGGCAGGTGCCTGCGCACTGGCTGCGATCGCAGTTTATGCCGGAAAGAAGATGCGGTCATAAAAAGGAACTATTGAGGGGGGAATCGAAACACACACGAGGGTAGACCGGTATGTTTCGGTTCCTTCACTTTTGTATTGTAAGCTGTTTTCGGATGTGGTAAGAAATCATGATTGACATACATACTCATATACTCCCGGGGGTGGACGACGGGTCGCAGTCTGTCCGGGAAAGCACGGCTATGGCCCGGATGGCCTGGTCATCGGGAACCAGAGTCGTAGTCGGAACCCCCCACAGTAATCAGAGAGGGAGATTTGAGAATTATTACACCAAGGATTTCCGGGCACGCTTCAAGTCTCTGCGCCGGCAGCTGGAGGAGAAAGGAATCCCTCTGACCATCCTGTCCGGGATGGAGATCATGGCCAGTGACGATATGCGGGAAAAGATCAGGGACGGCGCCCTGATCAGTATCAACCGGTCTGCCTACTACCTGGTCGAGTTCCCCTTTGACAGTGCCCCGGGATGGATCAGTGACCGCCTTTCGGATATCTACGCGGTCTCCGGCATACCGGTGATTGCCCATCCGGAGCGGTATTTTTGTGTACAGGATCATCCGGTTCTCCTTTATGACTGGATGAAGGAAGGGGCGGAACTTCAGATGAACAAGGGAAGTCTCTTCGGCCGCTTCGGAAGGCCGGCTTACAGGCTGGCACAGCTTATGCTCAGACACAGGCTGGTCACCTGTATCGGCAGTGATGCCCACAGCCACCTGATGCGGACGCCTCATATGGCTGAAGCCAGGCGTTATGTATCCCGACGTTACGGAGAAGACATGGCGCAGACTCTTTTTGAACATAATCCCGGACGGATCCTGGCCAATGAACCCATCGCCTTCAGAGCGGATCCGCCGGCAGGAAGATAGAATAAGGAGCATGAAAGATGCATCGAATCAGAATATGCAGCATTATATTGTTTGTCGTGGCTTGCCTTGCATTTGGCGTTATGAAGGGAAGGCAGTATCTGAGCCGGGATCAGGTTGCTCCGGCCATATCCATGGATAAGGACAGGATTACTGTGGACTGCGATGCTGATAATGAGGAACTATTGAAAGGAATTACAGCCCAGGACAGCAAGGACGGCGACGTGACCCGTGACCTGGTCATAGAAAAGCTCAGTAATTTCACTAAAAAGGGTGAGAGGAAGATGACGGTCGCGGCTTTTGACTCGGACGGAAATGTATCCAAGGTGACCAGGACCGTTAAGTATAAAGATTATCACTCTCCCAGATTTGGTCTGGAAGGGCCTCTTAAGTATCCCATGGATTCCAGAAACATAGATATCCCTCTGACTGCTGTTGATGTAATCGACGGCGATATTACCGGTAAGATCAAAATAACCGGAAAGAACGATATTCGCCTGGATAAGGCA
>CACZQE010000369.1 GCA_902783205.1 uncultured Lachnospiraceae bacterium
CGTTCCGCCACGCCCACCTGTCCTTTTCCTCCGTCCATCATAATAATGTCCGGGAAGGACGAAAAACTGCCGGGCCCTGCCTCTCCTTCCTCCAGGGCCTGCTGGTCCCGCAGACCATGGGCGAAACGCCTGGTCAGGGCTTCTTCCATACTTGCGTAGTCGTCCGGTCCTTTCACTGACCGGATCCTGAACCGGCGGTAGTCGCTGCGTCTGGGTTTCCCCATCTCGAAAACCACCATGGATGCCACATTTTCATATCCGCTGGTATTGGAGATATCAAAGGCCTCCATTCTCCGGATTCCTTCCATTCCCAGAAGGTTTTCCAGCTCACGGACGGCGCCGGTGGTCCGGGCCTCTTCTCTCCTGATCTTCTCCTTGTCTCTGGACAGGACGTTATCCGCATTTTCCTGTACCAGCTCCATCATCTGCTTTTTGGGTCCGCGTTTCGGCAGGAAAAGGCTGACGGCGGTTCCCCTCTTCTGGCCCAGCCATTCCTCAAGGACTTCCTGTCCTTCCGGCATGGCAGACAAATGTATCTCCCGGGGCACGTAAGGTGTTCCCACATAAAACTGTTTGATGAAGTCCTCCATGACCTCCTCGTCACTGCTGTCTCCGACGCCGGTCATATGGAAATGATCACGTCCCAGAAGCTTTCCGTCCCGGACAAAAAAGACCGAGACCACTGCCTCGTCTTTTTCTCTGGCAACGGCAATCAGATCTCTTTCTTCCCGGTCATTCCGGTTGATCTTCTGCTTCTCTCCGATTCTTCTGACACTCTCGATCAGGTCACGGTACTCGGCCGCCCTCTCAAACTCCAGGTCGGCTGCCGCTTCCTGCATTTTATCCTGAAGCCGGGCAAGAACTTCTCTGTCATCCCCCTGAAGAAAATGCATTGCCTTTTCCACATTCTCCCTGTAGCCGGCAGGATCTACATTTCCCTGGCAGGGCGCGTCACACTGACCGATCTGGTGATAGAGGCAGGGCCTTTCTTTTCCGAAATCCCGGGGCAGCTTCCTGCTGCAGTTCCTGATCCTGTAAATGCGTCTCATGAGCTCCAGGGTCTCCTTTACCGCGCCGGCGCTGGTATAGGGACCAAAATACTTCTCTTTATCCCTGCGGGGGCGGCGGCAGAATTCCAGCCTGGGATACATTTCCTGCACAGTGACCCGGATATAGGGATATCCCTTGTCATCCTTAAGCATGGTATTGTATCGGGGCCGGTGTTCCTTAATCAGGTTGCATTCCAGGACCAGGGCCTCCACCTCGTTATTAGTGATTATATATTCAAAATATGCGATATGAGAAACCATGTGGGCAATCTTCAGACTTTTATGATAACCAGTCTGAAAATACTGGCGGACCCTGTTTTTCAGGATCCTTGCTTTCCCCACATAGATGATCTCATCCTTCTCGTCGTGCATCAGATACACGCCCGGCTTGGCAGGGAGCTTTTTCAGTTCTTCTTCCAGATCAAACATGTTCCCGCTCCTGTACTCTCCATATAAGAGGAGGATTCCATCACAGGGTGGAATCCTCCGCATTAAGATTTATTATTCTGTCGTAACTTCCGGCTCCCCGGTTTCCGCTTCTGCTTCCGCCTCTTCTGCCGGGTCTTCTTCCGGCTCTTCTGTTACCTCTGCCGATGTTTCTTCTGCTGCACCAGCCGGTGCTTCTTCTGTCACATCAGCCGGCGCTTCTTCCCTATCACCGCCTGCTTCATATTCATTAAAGATCTTCATGAACTCACTGCCGGTGATCGTCTCTTTTTCTATAAGGAAGGCTGCAATCCGGTGCATAACACCTTCATGCTCCTCAACGATCTTCTTTGCCTTGGCATAAGCATCCTTGAGAATTTCCTTTACTTCTTTATCGATCAGAGCGCCTGTGGCATCCGAGCAGTTCAGTACCGGTCTGCCGTCGAGATAACGGCTCTCTATGGACTCAAGTCCCATCAGACCGAAGGACTCTGACATACCGTACTGTGTCACCATGGCACGGGCAATTTTTGTTGCCCGCTCAATATCATTGGATGCCCCTGTGGTAACGCTCTTGAAAATCACTTCTTCCGCGGCGCGTCCGCCGAAGAGTGTTACCAGTTCACTGAGCATCTGATCTTTGCTCATCAGATATTTTTCTTCCTCAGGCACCTGCATTGTGTAACCGAGGGCTCCCATAGTCCTGGGAACGATGGTGATCTTCTGCACCGGCTCCGTATGCTTCTGGACTGCGATCATAAGGGCGTGGCCTACTTCATGGTATGCCACGATCTTCTTCTCGTCTTCGCCGAGAATCCGGTCTTTCTTCTCCTTACCGGCGATGACCACTTCCACCGCCTCCAGAAGGTCTTTCTGGGATACTGCCTTACGTCCGGCTTTTACCGCTCCCAAAGCACCCTCATTGATCATGTTGGCCAGGTCTGAACCGACCGCACCGGATGTGGCAAGAGCCAGTTCATTGAAGTCAACCGTCTCGTCCATACGGACATTTCTGGCATGAACCTTCAGGGTCTCGATCCGGCCTTTTAAGTCGGGCCGCTCCACAATGACGCGCCTGTCAAAACGTCCCGGCCTGAGCAGGGCTTTGTCAAGCACTTCCGGACGGTTGGTTGCCGCCAGGATCACAAGTCCCTTGGAGGAATCGAAACCATCCATTTCCGCAAGCAGGGCATTCAGGGTCTGCTCTCTCTCATCATTGCCGCCGCCGTAGCGGGAATCCCGGCTCTTTCCGATCGCATCGATCTCATCAATAAATATAATACAGGGAGCCATGGACTGTGCCTGTTTGAAAAGGTCCCGGACTCTCGAAGCACCCACGCCGACAAACATTTCCACAAAATCCGATCCGGACAGGGAAAAGAAGGGAACATTGGCCTCTCCGGCCACTGCCTTTGCCAGCAATGTCTTTCCTGTTCCGGGCGGGCCGACCAGCAATGCGCCCTTGGGGAGACGCGCGCCGATCTCAATGTATTTTCCCGGATTATGCAGGAAATCTACCATCTCGGTCAGACTTTCCTTGGCCTCATCCTGACCGGCAACATCCTCAAAAGATACGCCTGTCTTTTTCTCAACATAGACCTTCGCATTGCTCTTTCCCACGCTGCCCATCATGCCGCCGCCTCTTCCGAAGCCCCGCATCACGAAATACATGAGTCCGTAGATCAGGACAAAGGGAAGGACATAGCCTACCAGGGCGGAGGTTACCAGAGATGTGCCGCTGGAGTCCTGCTTTTCAAACTTGACACCCGCCTCATTCAGACGGCTGACAATCTCGTAGTCGCTGCTGATGGGAATTGTATAATATGTAGTTTTTACCAGCGGATTATCCTGCTTCTTAGGCTCGATCAGAATCTTGCTGTCTGTCAGAGTGACGCTGCCGACTTCCTTCTTGTCCAGCATCTTCAGGAATTCATCGTATGTAATCTTTTCCTGCTGGCCATCTCTGTACCGGTTCATCACCGAGGTAAAGAGGATCGTGATTCCCAGGCAGACTGCCACCATCACAATCAGTGACTGTATCCGCCTTTTTTTATTTGGATCCTTCTTATTATTATCCATTTAATTCTCCATTACTTCCAGCCGGATTCGATTACTTTAAGAGCATCTTTCATGTAATCGGCTCCCTCAAACTCAATTTTTCCTTCGTCACAGGCTTTTGCCAGTTCCGGATCGATAGGAAGTTTGGCAAGCACCGGTACCTCGAAGCGGGCCGCAATCTCATCCACATGGCTTTCTCCGAAAACGGAAATCTTCTTTCCGCAATCCGGGCAGACTGCATAACTCATATTTTCCACAAGCCCCAGGATGGGCACCTGCATCATCTGTGCCATCTTGGCCGCTTTTTCCACAATCATGCCGACCAGTTCCTGCGGAGAAGCCACAATAACAATGCCGTCAAGGGGAATGGACTGGAAGACTGTCAGCGGAACATCCCCGGTTCCCGGAGGCATATCAATGAACATATAATCGATATTATGCCACATGGTCTCGCCCCAGAACTGGTTGATCACGCCGCCAAGGACCGGGCCTCTCCAGATGACCGGATCCGTCTCATTGGCCAGCATCAGGTTAACGGAAACCATTTCAATGCCGGTTGTCGTAACAGCCGGTACAATCAGTCCGTCCATGTTTCCGACCAGGCTCTGCTTTACGCCGAAAGCCCTGGGAATGGAAGGACCTGTGATATCCGCATCCATCACTGCCGTTTTATATCCTTCCCTCATAGCCGCACAAGCCAGCAGGGATGTTACCATGGACTTACCCACACCACCTTTTCCGGAAACAATTCCGATCACTTTCTTTACGGAACTTCCCTTGGCCAGGGGCACAAGGAAATCCTCCGGCGATGTCTTTCTCTGGCTGCAGTTCTCACTGCAGCTGCTGCAATCGTAGGAACAGTCACTCATAATTGTACTACCTCATTTCTATTAATTCTTCTGTCTCATTTCAGCCGTCTTTTCCGGCTCCTTATCTAGATCATCTGCGCCCTGATGGCCTTTACGTTAGCCTCGATATCGCCGCCGAACACAGCGGATCCCGCCACCAGAACGTCTGCGCCGCACTCCATGATATGGGCGGCATTGGAAACATTGACCCCTCCGTCAACTTCCACCAGGGTATCAAGTCCTCTTTCCCGGATCACAGCCTTCATCTGCGCCAGTTTCTCATCCGTATAGGGGATGTACTTCTGGCCGCCGTAGCCGGGATTCACGGACATGATCAGAACCATATAGAGGTCCGGAAGGACATAGTCCAGAACGCTCAGCGGGGTTGCCGGGTTCAGGGATACGGCAGCCTTTTTCCCGCAGGCGCGGATCTGGCCGATCACCCGGTCCAGATGCCTGCAGGCTTCCGCATGGACACAGATGATATCTGAGCCTGCGGCCGCAAACTCTTCTATATAGCGTCCCGGTTCCTCGATCATCAGATGCACGTCAAATACCGCATCGGTCAGAGGCCGGAGCGCCTTTATGACCGGAAGGCCGAAGGATATCTGCGGAACAAACATTCCGTCCATTACATCAATATGCACAAAATCGGCCCCTGCGTCAAGGGCAAGTTTTACATCACGCCCCAGGTTTGTAAAGTCTGCCGATAAGATTGAAGGTGATAAATATCCCATACTTTTCCTCCCGTCATGTCATTCTTTTGTTACTGAAGCGTATAAACAGAACGTCCCAGCATCCTGGAAACCTGATATTCATACTCATCCACGTCTTTTACCATGGAAAGTGCCTCATCAATGTCATAGTCCACATACTGTCCGTTGCGGAAACCTACAACACGGTTGGTTGCGCCTGCGCAAAGCAGGTCGACTGCCAGCGCGCTCATGAAAGATGCATGTACTCTGTCCTGGGCAGTGGGATTGCCGCCCCTCTGTACATAACCCAGGATACTTGCTCTTGTCTCAATGCCGGTCGCATCCTCAACATCCTTTGCCATACCGTAGGAATGTCCGATACCCTCTGCATTGATGATCAGATGATGCTTCTTACCTTTGGAATGGGTCTCCATGATGCCTTCTACGATCTGCGATACAAGTCTCGGCCTGTTTCCGTCAAACCGCTCCGGAATGATGATTTCCTCGGCACCGGCTGCAATACCGCACCATAAAGCGATATATCCGGCATTTCTTCCCATTACCTCAATGATCGAGCAGCGCTCGTGGGAAGCTGATGTGTCACGGATCTTATCGATACAGTCCATAGCAGTATTAACCGCTGTGTCAAATCCGATCGTGTACTCGGTGCAGCCGATATCCAGATCGATGGTTCCGGGGATGCCAACCGTGTTGATTCCCTGTGCGGAAAGAGCCTGTGCCCCGCGGAAGGATCCGTCACCGCCGATTACGATCAGGCCGTCGATTCCGTGCTTATGGCAGATCTCTGCTGCTTCCTTCTGTACCTCCAGCTGCTTGAACTCCAGGCAGCGTGCCGTATACAGAACGGTACCACCGTAGGAAATGATTCCCTTGGTGAAGTTCTTGTCCATCTCAAAAATTTCTTCATTCAGAAGTCCGCTGTATCCGCGGTAAATACCTTTTACCTTACAGCCTCTTGCCCATGCTGTCCTTGCTGCCGCACGTATGGCCGCGTTCATACCCGGCGCATCGCCGCCACTGGTCAAAATGCCAATTGTGTCAACTGCTGAAGCACTACCCATAACATACCTCTCTTTCATCGAAGCTGCTCCCCCGCAGGCCCGCGGCCGGCCAGCTTCCTGTAATCCCCTGTCGTCAGTTTCACATCAAAGTAATCAGATTTATTTTATCGCTTTTAGGACAATTTTTCAATACTGGCCTCGGACAGCTTTACATTTTCCGCGCCGAAAAGATCGCGGATCTGCGCGATAACTTCCGGACTTCCTGAAACCGCCTTATAGGCCGGCAGCTTTTTGAACTTTCTCTCTGCCCGGGTAAATACTGCCACCGGGTCTTCTCCGGGATTCTCCCGGATAATGGAGTCAAGCATGTCCTTTTTTTCATCGAAAGCCGCCACATCTTTTGTCCGGATCCAGACGGTTTTGGGAATATCATCCATGGCCAGGATCCGCTGGGCAATCAGTTTGCCGCTCTCCTCGGACACGGATGCCCGGCCCCGCACGTAGACGGGCCGGTCCTTGACCAGCACTTCCCCGTAAGCCTTGTAGTCCCTGGGGAAGACCAGGACTTCCACTGTCCCGTAAAGGTCTTCCAGAGTCACGAAAGCCATTGTCTGGCCATTCTTTGTCTGCTTGGTGGTCACATCATTGACCAGGCCTCCGGTCACATAGTAGAAACCGTCTCTGACCACACTTCTTCCCGTATCCTCATCCGGCTCGTAATCGATGGATCTTGCCGTCACCTGCTTCTCCAGAGAATCTCTCCAGGCATCCAGAGGATGGCCGCTGACGTAGATTCCCAGTACTTCCTTTTCAAAGGCAAGTTTCTGACTGCTGTCATAGTCCTGTACTGCCGGGTAGGTCACTTCAAATTCCTGCTTGTCCTTCTCGGAGAAAAAGTCAAAGAGGGACATCTGCCCGCTTACGGTCTCTTTCTTTTCCCTGCTGATCTGGTCCAGAAGGGCCGGATAGATCATCATCTGCTGCTTTCTGGAAGCGCCGAGTCCGTCCAGGGCGCCGGCCTTGATGAGATTCTCCAGGGTACGCTTATTGACCTCCCTGCTGCTGAACCGCTCCATAAAGTCCTTGAGACTTGTGAACTTTCCGCCTTTCTCCCGCTCTGCGATCATAGCCTCGATCACATTTCTGCCAAGGCTGCGGATAGCGGAAAGACCGTAGCGGATTGAGCCGCCCGACACGGAAAAGCCGCTTTCCCCTTCATTGATATCCGGCGGCACAATAGGTATGCCCATGCTTCTGCAGGTATTGATATACTCTGTTACCTTTTTTGTATTGGTAATAACAGAGGTCAGAAGGGCGGCCATAAACTCCACGGGATAGTGGCAGCGCAGCCATGCAGTCTGGTAGGAAACCACCGCATAGGCAGCGGCATGGGACTTGTTGAAAGCGTACTTGGCAAAGTCCACCATGTCATCGAAGATCTGGTTGGCCACCTCTTCCGGGATTCCCCGGCGGATACAGCCTTCCACGCCTTCTTCATCGCTGCCGTAGACAAAGTTCTTCCGCTCCCGGGCCATCACATCGCCCTTTTTCTTGGACATGGCCCGTCGTACAAGATCGCTCCTGCCCAGGGTATATCCCGCCAGTTTCATAACGATCTGCATAACCTGCTCCTGGTAGACGATGCAGCCGTAGGTCGGCGCAAGGATTTCCTCCAGTTCCGGGCAGGCATAGCGGATTGACTCCTGGTTCTGTTTTCCTTTTATATACTTTGGAATAAAGTCCATGGGACCGGGCCTGTAAAGGGAAATTCCCGCGATGATATCTTCCAGACTGCCGGGCTTCAGCTCTTTCATAAAGGACTTCATGCCCGCGCTTTCCAGCTGGAAAACTCCTTCCGTATGCCCCTGGCCGATCATCTCATAGACTTCGGGATCGTTATAGTCAATATGGTCAATGGAAAATGTCATGCCGGGCCGCTGGTTGATCATGCGCTCCGCGTCCTGGATCACCGTAAGGGTACGAAGGCCCAGGAAATCCATCTTCAAAAGTCCAAGTTCCTCGATGGTAGTCATGGGGAACTGGGTGGTTATGACATTTTCCGCTCCTCTCGAAAGGGGGACGAATTCATCCAGGGCTCTGGATCCGATCACGACGCCGGCCGCATGGATGGACGTATGCCGCGGCAGGCCTTCCAGCCTCATGGACATATCGATCAGGTTTCGGACCGTCTCGTCCTCATCATAAAGCTTCTTTAAGTCTCTGTTCGCTTTCAGGGCCTTTTCGATGGTGATGCCCAGCTCCATGGGGATCATCTTTGCGACATGGTCCACTCTGGCGTAGGGAATATCCAGCACCCTTCCCACATCCCGCACTGCCATGCGGGCTGCCATGGTACCGAAGGTAATAATCTGCACCACCTTGTCCCTGCCGTACTTTTCGTAAACATAATCAATGACTTCCTGCCGGCGTTCATAGCAGAAGTCGATATCAATATCCGGCATGGATACCCGCTCCGGATTGAGGAAACGCTCAAAGATCAGCTGATAGCGGATGGGATCAATGTTGGTAATGCGGAGGCAGTAGGATACCAGGCTGCCGGCGGCAGAGCCTCTGCCAGGTCCCACGGCTATGTTTCTGCTTCTGGCAAAACGGATAAAATCCCATACTATAAGGAAGTAATCCACATATCCCATGTCGCGGATGGTATTGAGCTCGTAGTCCAGCCGGCTGACCAGACTCTCATCCGGCTCCCGGCCGAACCGCTCCTTTAAGCCCTCCCGGCAGAGCATGGAAAGATAGGAAAATGCGTCATATCCCTCAGGGACATCGAAAGCCGGCAGTTTCTGCTCGTGGAAGCGGATTTCCACATTGCAACGCTCGGCGATCCGATGGGTATTCTCCAATGCTTCTCTGGCATAGGGGAAGATCCTCTGCATCTCCTCCTCGGACTTCAGATAATACTGGCCGCCCTCATATCGCATCCTGTTTTCATCCTTCTGCAGCTTTCCTGTCTGTATACAGAGCAGAAGGTCGTGAGGTTCCGCGTCCTGTTCCAGGATATAATGAACATCATTGGTAGCCACGAGGGGGATGTCCAGCTCCTTAGACATGCGGAGCAGGCTGTTGTTGACCTCGGTCTGTTCGCGGATCCCGTGGTCCTGCAGTTCCAGGAAGAAATTGTCCTCGCCGAAGATCTGCCGCAGGCGAAGGGCAGACTCCTTCGCTCCCTCATAATCATTGCGGAGGATCCTGGAAGGAATCTCCCCGGCAAGACAGGCGCTTAAAGCAATCAGTCCTTCATGAAACTCCTCCAGCACCTCATAATCCACTCTTGGCCTGTAATAGTAGCCTTCGGTGAAACCTCTGGTAACGATCTTCATCAGATTCTGATAGCCGGTATTATTCTCGGCCAGGAGCACCAGATGGTGGTACCTGTTTTCATCCTGCCTGGCTTCACGGTCAAACCGGGATCCCGGCGCCACATAGATCTCACAGCCTATGATGGGCTTGATTCCTACTTCCAGTGCCTTTTTATAGAAAGCGATCACGCCGTACATTACACCGTGATCGGTAATGGCCAGGCTGTCCATTCCAAGCTCCCTGGCTCTGGGGAGCATCTCGGAGATCTTGCCGGACCCGTCCAGCAGGCTGTATTCTGTATGTACATGCAGATGGGTAAATGCCATCTTTTTATCCTCCCCTGTCCGGACTCGAAAAGAGTCCGAAAGTAAAAACAAGCGGAATGCCGCAAAGCTTACCGCTTTTTAAGGCACTCCGCATCTTGTCTGCTGCCGCTATGGATTCCTTTTTTACTCTCCTGTCGGAAGAGAAGGATCCAGGATTCCGTAGGAATCCGTTGCTGTCAGATAATAAAAAGTATTGGGATCCGGCTGCTTCACCGGATTGATCTTACGATAAAAAGAAAAACTCAGACCGAACACAAACACTGCGATCAGGACGCCTGTCACCAGTCTGCGGATGGTTTCCATCCTCTTTTCTCTGGCCAGGATCTCTTTCCTGTTTTTCTTGTAGGCTTTTCTCTCATCAACTTTTTTCTGGCTCATTGATTCACCTTCTTAATAATATGATTGTTTATTATATCCTATAATTCCTCTGTCTGCAAGTTACCTTCTTTTTGAAGATTCTTTTCTTTTTTTTGTACTTTCGATGTACATTTTTACAGTTCTATGCTATATTTTATTAGAAAGAAGGAGGTGTTTCATATGACAGATCGCCAGTCGAAAATCATAAAACTGGTCAATACTTACCAGAAAATAGAAGTCAGCCGCCTGGCTTCTCTGCTTGATGTATCTCAGGTTACCATTCGAAAGGATCTGGACCATCTGGAAAGCGAAGGCCTCCTTTCCAGAGAACACGGATACGCGCTGATCAAAAGTGCCAATGATATTAACACGCGTATGTCCCTGAATTACGACAAGAAGCTTGCAATCGCCAACGAGGCGGCGGAAATGATCAACAGCGGCGAAACCGTTATGCTGGAATCCGGCTCCACCTGCACCATTCTGGCGGAACAGCTGGCCCGGGCCAAAAAGGATATCACCATCATTACCAATTCCGCATATATCGCTATCCGAATCCGTGAGCTGCCTATCCGCAAGGTCATCCTGCTTGGCGGTGAATACCAGAAAGATTATCAGGGCATGGTCGGTCCTCTTGTCCGCAAATGTGCCAAAGAGTTTTATGTAGATAAGTTTTTCGTAGGCACAGACGGCTTCATACCTGACGCAGGATTCACCTGCGATGACCTGATGCGGGTAGAGACAATGCAGGATATGGCGGCTTCCGCAAATCGTATGATCATACTGGCTGATTCCAGTAAGTTTGCCCAGCAGGGCGTTGTGATCCAGACTACATTTGACGAGATTGACACTGTTATCACAGACTCTGAGATCGCTCCTGACTCTGTATCCATACTGGAAAAAAACAAGATAACTGTAAAAATAGCCGATGCATAAGGCTGTCAGATTGTGACTAATTGCTATCATTCAAAAGAATACCCCGTTGATTTTCATCGGTTTTCCCGATTGATTTTTCTTTTCCACATGTTATGATAAATAACATAAAACAACGGCAGCACTCGATATTCGGAGAAAGGCAATAGTATGGTAACACAGTCAATCAGAATTGACTCCCTTGACAAAGTACAGCGATTTGTTCAGATCATGAACGGCTTCAGCGGAAAGTTCGATGTGGTTTCCGGCTGCAGCGTGGTGAATGCCAAGTCTGTGATGGGCATTTTCAGTCTGGATATTTCCCGGCCGATCTCCCTTTACATATATAATGAAGAGAACGCGGCACCTGTACTGAGTGCCATCTCATCCTTTACACCGGCCCACAGGCAGTAATGTATCTCAACAAAATATCCGAACAAAAAAACACCGCCGCGGTATAACGGTTATAACCGTTAAGCCCGCGGCGTTTTTTATTGCTCTTTATTCTCTTATTCCTGCCCCTGTTCAGCGGCTGACCGTCTCCGGCTCCGGATACTCTTCTCCAAAGGTTTCAACGGTAACTGTCTTCATGACCTGCTTTTTATAGGGTGAATCCCTGAAGGTTTTCTCACAGGCGATCCTGTCCACTACATCCATTCCCTCGATTACCTTGCCGAAGGCAGCGTAATCTCCGTCCAGATGGGGTGCAGCCTTATGCATGATAAAGAACTGGGAACCGGCGGAATTCGGCATCATGGACCTTGCCATGGAAAGAACGCCCGGCGTATGCTTTAATGCATTGTCAAAACCGTTGCTTCTGAATTCTCCTTTGATGCTGTATCCCGGATTACCCATTCCGTTTCCGTTGGGGCATCCTCCCTGGATCATGAATCCTTTAATGACCCTGTGGAAAATCAGTCCGTCATAGAATCCCTTCTTTACCAGGGAAATGAAATTGTTCACTGTGTTGGGTGCAACCTGCGGATAGAGCTCCGCCTTGATCACATCTCCGTTATCCATTGTAATCGTTACGATCGGGTTTGCCATGATTGTCTTCCCTTTCCTTATTATTTAGTCAGAATTTTATTGCCGGTCATATAGTTTGCCAGGGCGCTGCCGAACTGTCCGTAACTGAACTTGGTCAGATGCAGATTGTCTGCCGTCGCTGTTCCGCAGTTGGCCGCCGTGATCTGGTTATGGGTGAACCTGTAGATGTTCAGGGCCGGCTTGCCTTTTTCCTGGCCGTCGGCAGATGCATATTTCGCCTTGCGGGCTGCAATGATCCTTGCGATCTGCGCCTGGTAATCCGTCAGGGTCAGGCCGGCGCTGTTCACTGTGGTAAAACGATTGTTTCTGTCAAACTTGTTTTTACCGTTGACAACCGTACAGTCACTGTAGAAAAGATCTACGAAGACAACTTTGATCGGCTCTTTGCCTTTGCCGATCCTGGTCCTGCTGCCGGCTTCCGCATAGTTTAAAATAGTGTTCAGGGCACCTGTAAAGTTTTCTGTGTCAGTATTGTTGATATTGCCGCCTGCGTCCGAAAGCGGAACAGACCATCCGTAGTCATTGGTTCCTCCTGCAAGGACCACGACATCGTAATCCGCGAAGGATGTGGGATTACCGCAGTTGGAATTGATCGCTGTGGTAATCTTTGCCTTGGCGGCGAGCTTTGCGCCAACCATGTTGACCAGGCCTCTCGGGTTCGTCTGTGCCGGGGGCTGCGCTTTATATGTGGCGCCCGCGATGGCGACGTTACAGTACTTTGCACCTGTGATCTGGGCAAACCGTCTTACATAGGAATAAATGTATCGGTCGCCGTTTTTGCCCGCATAGTAGGGATCGGAGCCGGAGGTTGTTCCGCTGTAGGGTGTACCGAAGGTAATACTGTCTCCGATAAAGAGTACCTTCTTAGACGAGTAATTCCTCTTATTGACGACAAATGTCTGGTCATACCCGCTGTTGATCGTCTCCCCGTTCTTTGCCGCATAGGCTTTCACTGTATAGTAAGGATAGTTTTTATCATATTTTACTGACTTGGACAGGGTCTTTGCGCTGCCGTTCTTAACCGTGGCAAGCTTCTTCCAGGAGAATCCACCTCCGGTATTCTTTCCGGCATACAGGATATAGCCGTCAGCCAGAGGTACCTGCGCCCACTTCAGTGTTCCTTTCTTTTTACCTTTGGCAAAGCCGAAGCTGATGACAGTCGGAGATTCCAGGCAGAAATCCCCGTCAGCATATCCAAAGCTGTAGCTTGTTTTACTGCCGTAGGAATCGGTAATCTTTTTCTCCGCCCTGACATTGTAGAGGAAGCAGTTCACGGACGGATCCAGGAAATAATTATACTTAAGACAGGCCTTCTCCTTCGCCGTCGTAAAGGATTTCCAGTAAACATCCTCATAGCGGGATTCGGTAACGGATCCTGTTCCCAGCCAGGTTTCCGCCCCTTTTCGGGTCTGCTTCCGGAACACCTTGTAGCCGGAAGCCCCGCTTACCTTGTTCCAGTTGATGACAGCCTCCAGGTTAGTCATGGATGCTTTGATTCCGGTAACCGGCGGCAGAGTGGTAATACCTTCTTTGTCATAAGCTCCGCCTTCTTCAAAAGATCCGTTTTTGACAATCTGTCTGACAGTATAGGTATATCTGGTGCCGACCGCGGCGGAAGAATCCACATAAGAAGCAGTGGCAGCCGTTGCCTTCACTGTAGCCAGCGCCTCAAAGGACCCGCCGTTACTCTTCCGGTATACACGGTATGTATTTCCGCTTTTTGCCTGCCATACCACATTGACCTTTGCATTCTTGTCAGAGATCTTCTGAGGACGGAGGCTGACATAGGTAAGGGCGGGTGCCGGCGGCAGTATGCCGGTTTCAACTCCGTCTCTTACTACCGTTACCTGGACACCTGTCTTCACGCCGTCATGAGCATAAGCATAGATTGTCGCTGTCCCGGGCTTCAGACCCGTAACCGCTCCGTTTGCTGACACAGATGCGACTTCAGGATTCGATGAGATCCAGCGGACAGATCCGGAAATACACTTTGACGGACTTACGGAAGCGGTAAAAACTCTGCTTCCCTGGCCTACAAAGAGGTTGGGAGCGTACCTTTTAACCGTGACTTTCTTTACGTTCTTTTTGGTATTGCCGGCTTTAATGCTGAACCATACGCTGCTGTTTCCATAGCTTGCTCCATTAACACCGCAAACCTTAAAATATACAACCTTATCCTTTTTGTAGGGAAGATCCCATCTCAGCCATGAACCGTCTGCCTTGCCTGCCACAGGCGCGGCTGTTGCCTTTTTATAGCCGGAATCCCTTTTGGATGAATAGTAAATCTGGTATTCTGACGCGTTATCCGCCTTGGTCCAGTAAATCTTTACCATCCGCATGGACTTTTTCTTCTGTGCCTTGGTCAGGCCTCCGGTTGAAGTAGTGGTCGTGGCCTTTACATACCGGATGTCACCCGGCTTTATCTCGGGATGAGACTGGGCAGTCTGTTTCAGATCAGACGAATCTTCCGCATCCTCCTGCTCCGTGGCACTTGTCTCCGGAAGAGACGGCTCGGTAACCGACTGAACAGCAGTAGTGTTCTCGCCGGAAACAGAAGGACCCCCTGTATCCTCCGACCCGTTTCCTGTATCGGTATCCTGTGTAACGCTCTCTCCGGCTGCTTCAGTGGACTGGCTTTCCGTCAGCTCTGCTGCCGAAGCTCCGGGCAGGCTGAATCCCGCCAGGAGGCCTATCGTCAGAAGAAGGCACAGAATCAGGCTGATTCGCCCTGCTCTCTTTTTCCTCTTTCTCTGATCATTACCTCTCAGTATATTTTTCATTCGTATATTCCTCATATAAAAACTTTATCTTACTTGTAGGTTAACAATTATTATAGCATAGATCCGAATACTTTGACCAGAAAAAAAGGCAGTTTCCTGTCCGTTTTGCCACGAAATTATGGTATAATGCGGCATATCCGATACATAATCTGCAGTCACATTTAATAAGGAGCGGAAAAATGGACCAGAAACTGTTATTTTTTGATATAGACGGCACCCTGCTGACCGGCGGTTATCCGGGATATCTCCCGGACAGTACCGTGCAGGCTCTGGAGCAGGCACGGGAAAGAGGGCATAAGGTTATTATCAATACCGGCCGTACATGGGCTTTTCTCCCTGAACCGCTTGTCACATTTCCTTTTGACGGCTATGTGTGCGGCTGCGGTACCCAGATTATTCTTGACGGAAAGGAAATCTTTCATTACGAGATTCCGGCGGATATCCGCCGTTTTGTCCCGGCAGCGATCCGCCGGTCCGGTTTTGCCGGCGCCCTGGAAGGGCGGAACAAAATATATTTTGATTATGACTGCAATTCCAATCCCATCATAAATCAGATCAGGGAAATCTATTC
>CACZQE010000370.1 GCA_902783205.1 uncultured Lachnospiraceae bacterium
AAGATGAAGAAGCAGCGGAAAAAGTAATGTCTCAAAAAAATGCTGCGCTTCTTACAGCCGCCGTACAGGAAAGCCAGACGGAGTATGTTGTAACATTTACCTGCGTGATGGGAAATGAAGAGAAAACTGCCTCCGTGGATTCCGTTGTTTTTAAAGAATATTATGACGAATATTCTGACGAGACAAAAAATGCATGTGTAATCCCACTGGAAAGCATCATTTTTGAACTGGGGCTCGTGGGAGAGATCTGGTTTATCGACAGCCAGAACTTTTCAACGCTGGAATGTGTCTGGGGTGATGAAAGCGGATCTGAAGCGACTGACCCCATCCTTCTTATTTATAAGCTATTTACCCAGGAAGAAACGATCAATGTCGAAATGGCTGACGGCAATGAATATAGCATCACAGTAACAATAGCCGAAATGGAAAATGAACCAGAGCCAGAAGAAATCGTGGTTCCACAGGAAGCAGTGTCCTATATTGCTGCAGACGGTTATCCTGATTATGCAGATGAATACGTCGAAATCAACGGGAATTCAATCAGTAATAACGTATTGAATAATGTGCTGGACAAAGCCTGGTATGTCGTGAAAGACAGAGGCCTTTCTTTTGACGGAGAATTGAAAATTAAGGCCCAAACAGATGTCAGCCTGATCCTGTGTGATGGTGCGTCGCTTACCGTGAATGGTATCTCTGTACCTCAGGGATCCTCTCTTACAGTCTTCGGCCAGAATGGGAAATCCGGAAGTCTGACTTTATATGGCGGTTCCATAAATACCGGGGCTTCCATGCATGTCTGCCCGGTGAATCTTTCTCTGAAAAATAATAATTTTGAGAATGCGGGAACACTTACTTTTTCAGGTTCAGCACTGAATATTTCGGGCAATACGCTGACCAGTTCGGGAACTCTTGCTTTTTCGAGTGTATCGCTTGATATTACAGATTCAAAACTTGTAAATACCGGTGATCTGAAATTTGACAAAACATCTGCTAAACTGGCAAATAGCTGGATCGATCATAATACCGGATCCCTGCAGATCGTGAATAAATCCGTAATCAGCGGTCAGGCGCCTGACTCACTGATTAAAATGGCAGGCGGAACGGCAGTTCTTTCTGACAGTACCATTACAGGATCTTACTCATATGATCCTTCCACACAGGGTTCAGCAAGCAATGGCTGCAGCGGTGTTCAGGTACTGGCCGGTACCTTTACCATGAATTCCGGCACTATCAGCCATCATACAGGCAATGGTGTTCAGGTAGCAAGCTTCGGAACATCCAATGTAGGAAGTTTTGTACTAAACAACGGCAGTATTCTGGAAAACCGCAGGTATGGTCTGGATATAGTGAGCGGAAAAGCCTCCATGTACAGCGGCAGCATTGAAAGAAACTTTTACGGCGTGCTGATAACCAATGGATCTTCTGCACAGTCCGGGAATGAAGGATCCTTTACCATGGAAGGCGGCATCGTTTCCGACAACAAGGATACAGGCATCCAGGTGACCGAGGGTGGTAATATTTATATGAAAGGTTCGCCGGTCGTATCCGGAAACGGAGAGGTAGGGAAAACCGGTCAGATGGAGGTTCGCCTTGGTCATAACAGACGCATTAATGTGACAGGACCGTTTGTAAAAGGTGCTGCCTGGATCGGCATCCGTACAGATGGTATTTCAAATATGCAGTCTTTTACAAAAGGCTGGCTGCCGCACAACAAAGGCATCAAACCGGAAGATATCTTTTTCAGTACAGAACTGGAAAAACTGGAAGATGTTACCCGTGTGCGCAGTGTCGCTGAAGATCTCAATGATGATAAAGAAGCGTATCTGATTTCCAAGGATGCCATCGAATATGTTTCTATGCAGGGTATTAAAAAGAGAGGAGTCTACTATGATGTCACGGGTCTGGTAGGCAGCGGCTGGAGCTACATGGACGGCCCGGAATATAACGGGATCACCAATGGCTGGTACTTTGTGAAGAAGGATACGGTATTTTCCAAACGTGTCCATGTAAGGGGTACCGTAAACCTGATTCTGGGAGACGGCGCAACCATGACCTGCAAAAACGGTATTTTTGTCCATGATGGCAATGGTACATCAAACCTGACCATCTGGGTCCAGGAAAACGCGACCGGAAGGCTGATCGTATCAAACTCGGAAACCGATGAGAGAGCAGGCATTGGAGGTTCGTTAAAACAGGAAGGCGGAGATATAACTATAAACGGTGGCTATATTGAAGCTCACGGGTCCAAATACGGCGCCGGCATCGGCGGTGGAAGAAATGCAAAAGCCGGCTGGATCACCATCAACTGTATTACATTTACTGATAAAAAA
>CACZQE010000371.1 GCA_902783205.1 uncultured Lachnospiraceae bacterium
CATGTTCTTCCAGTATCCGACCTGAAGACCTGCGATATATGCAGCACCTGCTGCCGTAGTCTCAACATTGGTAGGACGCTCTACATCGATACCGTTGATATCCGCTACGAACTGGGACATCAGATTATTGTGTGCAGCGCCGCCGTCGATACAGAGAACTTTCATAGGCTCGCCCAGGTCACTTCCTACGGAGTCAACCATGTCTCTGGTCTGATATCCGAGAGAATCAAGAGCTGCGCGGATGATATCGTTCTTGGTAGCGCCGCGGGACATACCCATGATCATTCCTCTTGCATATGCATCCCAGTTGGGAGCGCCCAGACCTGAGAAGCAGGGAACAAAGTAAACTGTTCCGAGAGGAAGCTGAGATTTCTTTGCAAAATACTCGGAATCAGCTGACTCCTCAATACAGTCAAGCTCGTCACGGAGCCACTGGATCGTGGAACCGGCATTAAATACAACACCCTCGAGCAGGTACTGGATCTCGTCGCCGATCTTCCATCCGATGGTTGTCAGCAGTCCGCTCTTGGAATCAACAGGCTCGTCACCGCAGTTAACGTCAAATACGCCGGCTGTACCGAATGTCATCTTTCCTTCGCCCTTATTGAAACAGCACTGTCCGAATGTTGCAGCCATCTGGTCACCCAGGATACCTGTGATCGGAACTGCAGCGCCGCCGAAAGCTTCCGGTGTATTGGTCACGCCGAAGTCTCCGCCGCTGTCCCTTACCTCCGGACACATGGATTTGGGAATATTGAAGAGCTTAAGCAGCTCGTCATCCCACTCCAGGGTATGGATATTGTAAAGAGAAGTTCTGGAAGCGTTGGACGGATCTGTTGCGTGAACTTTTCCGCCGGTCAGGTTCCAGAGAATCCAGGTGTCGATATTGCCGAATACCAGCTCGCCTGCTTCAGCTCTCTCTCTTGCTCCCTCGACATTGTCCAGGATCCACATGATCTTTCCTGCAGAGAACTCGGGATCCACAACAAGTCCTGTTTTTTCTTTGATCATCTGCTCATAGCCGTTCTCTTTAAGCCAGTCACAGTGACCTGCCGTTCTTCTGTCGCCCCATACGATATCTCTGTAAACAGGATCTCCTGTCTTTCTGTCCCATACAACGCTGGTCTCACGCTGGTTGGTGATACCGATCGCCATGATCTGATCTGCGGTAAGATTAACTCTTCCCATGGCACGGCGCATAACCTCAAGGGTTGTTGTCCAGATTTCAATGGGGTTCTGCTCAAGCCAGCCCGGCTTCGGATAATACTGATTAAACTCGTTCTGGGAAACACTGACGATCTCACCGTTGTGATCAAATACTACCGCTCTTGCACTGGTGGTACCCTCATCAATTGTCATGATATACTTTTCCATGTTCTTCCTCCTTAATGCATGTAACCCGCCTCATGTTCATACCTTCCCCCAAATGAGATCAAAGAACAATGTGGCTATCATCAACCATATATGTTAATTATACCCGAACACAAATAAACGGACAATGTCGAAAATATTTTCACTATTGTCCGTTATTTTTTAAATAAGTCTAACTATTATTAAATTCAAAAAGTTATAGTTTGCCATCTGTCCGATGCAATCCCTAATCTTCGTAATCTTCTCCTTAATAATCATCAAAACTCTATACAGCCATAATCCCTTTCTTTTCATCGGAAGCATAGATAGCCTTTAAGATAATCGGTGTCAGGATGGAACTGACCACAATGAGGAGAATCACCGATGTGAAATATTTACTGTCCATGATCCCGGCCTTAAGTCCTCGCTGGGCTACGATCAGGGCAACTTCACCTCTGGTCATCATACCCACGCCAATTTTAAGACTGTCGGAATTGTTATATTTCAGCAACCTGGCAATCAGTCCGCATCCGATAACTTTCCCCAAAAGACCGACGAGTACGAAGGCAATAGAGAAAGTGAGAATAGAAATCTCTACCGTCTTCAGATTGGTCTGAAGGCCGACACTGGCAAAAAAGACCGGCCCGAAGATCATATAGGAACTGATATCCATCTTTCTGTCGATATAGGCAGAATCATCCAGTGAACTCAGGATGATACCTGCCACATAAGCACCTGTGATATCAGCAACTCCGAAATACTTTTCCGCCACATAGGCCAGGACAAAGGCCAGCCCCATGCCCATAATGGGAATTCTTCTGGTATGGGGCCATCTTCTGTCGATTACCTGCATGACTTTAAAGATCACGATGCCAATCACCAGGGACAGGGCAAAAAACGCGACAGTCTTAATACAGACCATGCCAAGATTGGCATTGGGATTTTTCAGGCTGAGCACCGCCGTGAGTACAACGATTCCAATAACGTCATCAATGATGGCAGCACTCATGATCGTCGTCCCTACATCCGTGGAAACCTTTCCCAGTTCTTTCAGCACCTGCACGGTGATACTGACCGATGTCGCTGTGAGGATGGTCCCTATAAACATCGCCCTCAGAAATGTTTCTGTTCCATAAGAAGCAAATCCGTAGAAACACATATACAGGATCGTCCCGCAGATCAAAGGAACCGCCACGCCGACACAGGCAATAACGGTGGCCTTTATTCCCGATCTTTTGAGTTTATCTATGTCCGTCTCCAGGCCGGCACTGAACATCAGAAGGATCACACCGATCTCAGCCATACCCGACAAAAAATCACTGTCTGAAACCAGGTTGAGAACGGATGGGCCGATGATGAGACCGGCTATGATCTCTCCTGCAACCTGAGGGGCCTTTACCTTGCGGGCCAGCAGGCCGAAAAACTTTGCACTTAAAATGATGATTGCCAAAATCCTTAAAATCTCTAAACTATCCATTTCAGTTCCTTTCAAATGTCATTTCTTACAGATGGTTGCTGCACTGCCAGCTCTAAAAATCTGCACGATGATACAGTTCGTTGTTTTTCACTCTAAAGGACATTATACTCCTCGCAATCAGAGACCAGCAATCTTTTTTTTCACCGTGTTAAATTTCCGGGTCATAACATGGTCTGTAAAAACAAAATAATTCTAAAAAAGAATTGACACCCTTCGGCTTTCATGCTAAATTATGATTTGTCAAATGCGATGAAGAGGAATAGTAGAATCGTGGATGTATACAGAGAGCTGCCGGAGGGTGCAAGGCAGATGCAGCAAGCGGTTTGAACTCGCCTCGGAGCAGCATGCTGAACCGTATGAAAGCAGGATGTTTTTCATGCAGTAGGCACCGCCGGAGCCGACCGTTACAGCGGAAGGATATAAGACCGTTTGAACCGGTCCGTATCTGTAATGAGGGCACATAAGGGTTTAACCCTGTGTGAATTAGAGTGGTAACGCGGATTATTTCGTCTCTACATGGATAGAGACGTTTTTTTTGTTTAAGAAAAGGATTTTTACAAGGAGGACAATCATGATTCATGCAGACAAATACAAAACAATGTATTTTCCGGCACCGGAGCCGTCTTTTAAGTGGGTAACCAAGGACCATATCGAAAAACCGCCGATCTGGTGTTCCGTAGACTTAAGGGATGGTAATCAGGCTCTGATCATACCGATGAATCTTGAGGAAAAAATCGAGTTCTTCAAACTTCTTGTCAAGATTGGATTCAAAGAAATCGAAGTAGGCTTTCCGGCTGCTTCCGAAACCGAGTACGAATTCTGCCGGACTCTGATCGAGCAGGATCTGATCCCCGATGATGTGACTATCCAGGTGCTGACCCAGGCCAGGGAGCATATCATCAAGAAGACATTTGAAGCCATCCGCGGCGTCAAGCAGGCAGTGGTCCATCTCTATAACTCCACTTCCGTAGCCCAGCGTCAGCAGGTTTTCAAAAAGGAGCCTGAAGAGATCATTGACATTGCAGTAAAGGGTGCGGAGCTTTTAAAGAAACTCACGGAAGAAGACGGCGGCAATTACCGCTTTGAGTATTCTCCCGAAAGTTTTACAGGTACGGAGATGCCCTTCGCCCTTCAGATCTGCAACGCAGTTCTGGATGTGTGGAAACCCCATGAGGGATGGCCGGTCATCATCAACCTGCCCGTAACCGTCTCCCACTCCATGCCGCATATCTATGCAAGCCAGATCGAATACATGAGCAATCATCTGAAATACAGAGACAATGTGGTTCTTTCACTTCATCCCCACAATGACCGGGGAACAGGCGTAGCTGATACGGAGCTGGCACTCCTTGCCGGCGCTGACCGTGTGGAAGGCACCCTCTTCGGCAACGGCGAGCGGACAGGAAATGTAGACATTGTCACACTGGCACTGAATATGTACTCCCATGGCGTTGAGCCGGGCCTGGACTTTACGGACCTTCCCTCAGTCATCAAGACCTATGAGAAAGTAACCCGGATGGAAGTCTACGACCGCCAGCCCTATGCAGGCAAGCTTGTCTTCGCTGCATTCTCCGGATCTCACCAGGATGCCATCGCAAAGGGAATGCTCTGGAGAGAGACCCACGATGACAGCAAGTGGACCGTACCTTATCTTGCCATCGATCCCAAGGATCTGGGACGTGAATATGAAGCGGACGTAATCAGGATCAATTCCCAGTCCGGCAAGGGCGGCATCGGTTATCTGCTTGAGCAGAGCTTCGGTATCCGTATTCCTCCGAGAATGCGGGAGGAAGTGGGTTACAGCGTCAAGCATGTCTCCGACGAAGCCCATGCAGAGCTTTCACCGGATGAGGTTCTGGCAGTATTTAAGAATAAATACGTCAACATCACCTCTCCCCTGGGGCTCTTGGAAGTACATTTCAAGCAGGATCACGGTATCGTGGCAGAACTGATCCTCAACGTAAACGGAGAGCACAAGATCTACACCGGCAGAGGAAACGGACGTCTTGATGCTGTCAGCAACGCCATCAAGGCAAACGAGAAAGTATCCTATACCATCACAACCTACGAGGAGCACGCTCTTCAGATCGGTTCCAACTCCCAGGCATGTGCTTATGTGGCAATCGAGGGAGATGACGACCGTCTCTACTGGGGCGTAGGTATCGACGACGATATCATCAACGCTTCCGTAAAGGCTCTCTTAAGTGCCATCAACCGCTACAACAGCGATTTTGGTGAAGACTGAA
>CACZQE010000372.1 GCA_902783205.1 uncultured Lachnospiraceae bacterium
ATTACAGCATTCGCAATCACAAATTCCGGGATATACTGCTGGAGCGCGTTCAACTGATCTTTATAAATATAGGTCATCTGATATTTTCGCTGTTCCGGTACCTGTTCCCAGAATTCCTTGTCGCCGATCTGTATGATCATTTCCACAGCTACATCCGTTTTTGCATTATCGGAAATATGGCGCATGTAATCCAGTATCTTCCGGTCAGTTCTTTTCTGATTTTTATTATATTCTGCGAGTGCCTGGTCGAACTGGTCATGATACACTTTTTCGACATCCCGGAACAGGTTATCCGTTCCCGCCAGCTGTACGATCTTGTCAGAATCGTAATGACCGGTCTGATTACTTCGGGAGGAATATTTCCGAAGATTATGTTTTGAAGCAGAGGATAGCTTCCTCGTCGTTGTGATCGCATACTTTTTGCTGCTGATGTGGAATGTATATGATACCTGCATTTTTCACCTCCTTTCCATATGAGCGAGCGTTTGATTGCTCCGTATACTCTGGCGTGAAAGATACCGGGTCTGCTGTTGTTTTTAAGGGCGGTGTATAACCCCCTAGGAATAACGGCACAAGTGCCGTTATTCCGGGGGCTCTCCGAGGGCTGGTCCGTCCTGTGGACGGCCTGGCAGTCAACGCACGGCTGCATCATAAATGTAATTGCTGGCGATGTATTTTTTATCGGGAATTTCAGTTTATGGGTTTCCATTTCGCCTCAATTCCCGATGCACTGCCTGCACACAAGGGCCCTGCCCTTGCAGAAAACAAGGAGCGCCGCCCCTTGACCCGGCATCGTACCGAAGGATATAAATCCTTCGGACGCTGTTATGCCATTATGACAGAAGGAGTGGCTGCTTTAAGCTTTTTATTGAATCTTGAATAGCACATCTTCACAGCCGATTCCTTCATTTTGTGCCGAGCTGCCGTTTCCTTCCAGCTGTACCCGTAATAAAAATGATCCAGGATCAGTTCCCATAATGTTTCATTCCTGCATTCGGACCTTTCCCGTTTCAGTTTTTCAAAGAGCTTTTCACGTTCCTGCAGAGTTTCCGCAAGTTCCTCCTTCAGGTCTGCCACCTGGATCGCACAGGATTCGGTCGGTCTGCCAATTCCTGAAGATCGAATTCCCAGCGCCATCCCGCCTCTTATTCCCTGTGCGGTTTCGATCTGTGATTCCAGCTGACGGATTCGTTCGTCCATAACCTTCAGTTCCGTCAATGTTTCATGAATCATGATTTCCTCCTTTTTCAGTATATACAATAGAAAACCACAGCTATTCGCTGTGGTTCAGATAATCGATCAGCTTTTCCCGGTTGACGAGGATACGGTTTCCTGCACGGATGGAAACGATCCTTCCGCTCTGACACAGAGAACGGATCAGGTTGTAGGAAAGTCCTGTTTCCCTGGATGCTTCCCGTATTGTCAGCATCCTGGGCACACCCTCCATACAGGAAGACTCCATCTGATCATTGATCTGCTCCAACTCCAGTTCCAGTCTTTTTTTCTTCTCCTTAAGTATTTCGAGCTTGTTCATACGACTCCTCATTTTTGTTTTGTATTTTCACTGCACACATTGTAGCAATTATATACCCATCATCGTCACTTGTCAACTGCTTTTTTGTTTTAATATTTTCGTTGCACACATTCTACCAATATGGTATTATATGTACAAACCTGATACAGAACGATGAGAAATGAATGGAGGTATTTATAATGGGATATGGAAAAAACCTGCAGGATGCGATAAAGAACAGCGGCATGTCTGTGCGGCATGTTGCTAACCTTGCCGGTATCAGCGCAGACACATTGTACTCAATCATCCGACGTGACTCCTCCGTCCGGTTTGACCACGCCCTGCGCCTGTCAAATGTACTGGGTATCGATGTGGCGGAAATCTGCAAGGATAATCCTTACCAGGAGGGAGAAGTGCTGCCGGAGAAGCTGTCTGAACTGGGTGGCCTGACAACAAAACTCAACAAATCCACATATATAAAAAACAGGACGGCTCCTCTTTTGATGCTGTTCGATTATGCGGAGATGGATAAAGTAGATCAGCTTATTTCCAAGTTTTACAAGCTGGATGACGAAGGGCGGGAGACTGTGTTTAGGGTCCTTTCGGCATTGGAACTGACGAACACGGATAAGGACAGAAGGAAAAAACTAAAGGAGATTTGAAGGAAAATTGTTTTTTTGTATCACATTATAGATTAAGTTCTTAATAGAATAATAATGGCATGAAAATCATAGTAATACGTCACGCTGCCGTGAATATGCAGTGGGAAAAGAAATATACTTCATATGGATTTGATCGGGCATGCAGGCTGTATGAAACCAGTCACATCAAAGTGGATGAGTCTGTTCGGCAATATACAGATGACCGCCCTGTTTATGTTTCTACCGCCATACGTACTCAGGAGACTGCCAGACTGTTATTTGGTGATAAAGAATTCGTTATAACGCCGCTTTTGGATGAAACACCGCTGAGATCATGGAAAGATACGGACAGGTATTATTCTTTGAATTTCTGGAATGCAGTCGGCCGGCTTCAGTGGCTTTTTAATATAAAACGTCAGCCGGAAACAAACCGGGAAACGAGGCAGCGGACTAAGAAACTGATCCATATGCTTGTGATAAAAGATGAGGACTGTATTCTGATTTCACATGGATGGTTTCTAAATACGCTGATTGGAGAATTTAAGAGTGCTGGGTTTGTAGTAAAACGCAGCAGTGTTACAGGGATTGCCCCACTGGAACGAATTGTGCTTACAGAAAAATCATTACACTGCGGCAACTGCAGGCATAACTGCCTTCTGGAAAATCCCGGATGTGCAATTGGGAAAGAAAAGGCTCTTATAAAAAGAATTAGTGCAGAATAAAACTGAAAAAAGCCATCTAAGATAATTCCGGCGGCTTATTCATTCGATCCTTTTTTGGGTTGTAACATGGATTAACCGTCTATATTAATCTTTCGAGGGAATTGCCACTGAAAATACCCTTCTTAATTTTGGATGATTTCCAATAGTTCTGCAACTAGATTTATAAATATCATTTTGTTTTTGGTTTATAATGTGACAAATGAATTGCTTTTTTATTCATTATACTGGATAATAAATCTGTAACCTGCATTAATGTTTAAGCAACTTATTGAAACATTGGTTATCCGTACAAATGATTTGGGAGGTCAAAAATGAGAAAACTAAAAACAATTGCCGCAGGTTTAACAATTTCATTGTTGTTTTTGGCTATGTATGGTTGCATTGCTTATGCAAATGATCTGTCAGACGGAACATTTCAGGGGAGTGGAACCGGCATAGAAGGTGAGATTTTAATCGAAATCTCAGTGCAGGATGGAGCTATTACCGATATTAATGTTTTAGAGGATAATGAAACTGCCGGTGTAGGTGCTAAAGCCCTTACGATTATCGCTGAGGATGTTTTGGAAAATCAATCTCTCGGGGTAGACAGTGTGGCAGGTGCTACTATTTCAAGCGCAGCGATGAAGGCTGCAATTGCAGATGCAATTACAGCTGCAGGGGGAGATGCCAGTGAATGGAAGAGCCGTGAAATTCCTGTAGAGGCTGTAGACGAAACTCTTGAATATGATGTTGTAGTTGTAGGTGCCGGTTTGACAGGACTGACCGCTGCTTTAACCGCAGAAAAGAACGGGGCTAAAGTTGCTTTGCTCGAAAAACTTGGTATCGTCGGCGGAACATCTGTTTTCAGTTCGGGTAATTTTCTGGCCGCTTCTACAGATGAGTTGAAGGAAGCCGTAGCTGAAAACTGGAATAAAAGAAATAAGATCCAGGATGTCAATCAGGTAAATATGGAAAAGGTAACAAGCCTTCTTGATGTCAGCCCGGAAGTAATTGCAATGTATGAGGATCTCGGAGCGGAATTTACATATGATGAAGAGACCTTTACTTTCTGCCCGACTCCTTCGGAAAAATCACTTGAAAACTGTGCTGTCATTGAAATGGCCGATGCACCGGTTAAGAACAAAGGATGTGAATCCCTGATCAACAGCCTGGAGACGAGATTATTGGAAGATGGCGTTGATATTTACATGAATACCCGTGCCACACAGCTTATTCAGGACGAAGACGGAACGGTGACCGGAGTAATTGCAGAAAGCAAAAACGGCACCAAGACATTTACCGGAAAATCTATTATTCTTGCAACCGGTGATTATGCAAGAAACAATGACCTCAATGCCGAGATCGCTCCGGAAACTGTCGGAGAGTATACTGCTACAGCAGTCAGTAATACCGGTGATGGTCTGACGATGGCTTTAGAAGCCGGGGCTGTGCTCCATGCGTATCAGGAATCTCTGAGTGGTAACTTTAATGCGGATCCGTACGATATGCCTGTTGTCGGTCAGCCTAACAACCAGTTCCCGTTCTCGATTGTTCTTGTTGACAGGGATGGCCTTCGTAAAGTTAGCGAAGCAGCAGGTCCGCATGACCAACAGGTATTCTTTATCCATGAAGATGATCTGGATTATGCATGGGCAATCATGGATCAGGAAATTGCCGATCGTTTTCTCAATCTCGATACTTATCTGGAAAAGACGGAAAGCGGAAGCCCGATTATTGTCGCATATAAAGCAGATTCTATTGAAGGACTTGCTGATCAGATCGGTGTAGATGCTGATGTTCTTAATGAGACGATAACGCATTATAATGAACTTTGTGAATCCGGTGAAGATACAGATTTCGGTAAAGCGGCCGACTATCTGAGCGCGATCGACGACGGAACATACTATGCTGTTAAAGAATATGATATGACCCGTGGTAATTATGGCGGTATTCTTACAAGCGACAGCTTTGAAGTGGTTGATGCAGAGGGCAATGCCATTCCCGGTCTGTATGCTGCCGGACTCATCAGTTCAGGAGATTATTTCGGCGATTATTATCCGGGACGTGAAGCACTCAGTCTGGACGCACATGCCGGATATATTGCAGGTCTTGCCGCTTCCTCAGATATGTAATAAGAGCAGCAAAGTATTTATCTGACATAAATATGCGAAAGACTGCAAATGATATTGTTCTTTGCTGCTATTTGAGAATGTGTTAACACAGAAAATGTTCAGAGTAAGTCAGAGCAGAACTTATGGCTCATCACCTCCGGGTGGTGGGCTTTTATATTCATGATAATCAGAATTCCTGCGAAACGTAAATTCTGTTGATGGAAATTTTATTGGAAGTATGGTAGGGTTAAAGTGAAAATCGTGTTTTACCAGTCCGGATCTTAACTGATGAAGTGTCTGCGCAGGGCTGAGTGGTGTATTCAGTCAAGAGGGATTACCTGAGATCGTTGATTTTGCGAAAGTTAACAGATCAGGTCGCTTGATAGAGGAATGTGGTAACGAATATGGACTATTCAATCGGGAAAGTATCCAGGCTGCTGGGCCTGTCCGTGGAAGGGATCCGCAATTATGAAAAGAGCGGCATCATCCGGTCAAAGCGAGATGAAGGGTCGAACTACCGTAAATACAGTTATCTTGACATCGCATCCCTGATTCGCGCCAAAACGTACCGGGCTTATGGGTTTTCGATAAAGGAGACCGGCGAGCTGACCAATTATCATTCGCTGGATGAAATCGCCGATGCTTTTGATGAAAAGGTGATGGAATTATCCGCTGATATCAGAATCGCCACAGAAAAAAGGAATTATATGAAAGAGCAGGCGGCTTTGATCCGATCAATTGAGGAAATGGCCGGGAAGATCAGAATCTGCCGGATGCCCGCAATTTACCGGATCGAGTTTTCCGAGAACGGGGTGATCGATTTTTCGGACGAGACGGTAACACTTCTGAAGACCTGGATGCAGTATGCACCATTTGTATTTTTCTCATCCCGGTATAACGGGAACAGTGTGTACGGAGGGCTGGCGATCAGGGACAGGTATGCTGACCTCTTTGGCATTCCGGCATTCCGCACGGAAGGAGAGGGAATCCGGTATCTGCCGGAAACCCTTTGCCTGATGCTGACAGTTAAGGAAGGGGATACAGGTTATTCGCGTGTGGAGACACTTTCAGCGCTGAAGGATTATGCGTCATGCCACAATTTTGAAATCGGCTGTGATCTGATCGGACATACCGTGGCCGGTGTCTATAAGAACAAGGATTATCAACGATACAGACAGGTGTTTGCGACAGTCCTGAACGAATGAAAAAAATAAAAAGTCTGTATTTTAGCTCTTGACCCGAAACCCGGTTTCGGGTCTATCTTTTTTCTGACAGAAATAAACAGGCCGGAGAAACAGCCGGAGCAGAACAGACATATTTGAAAAATCGGGCAGGACCCGGACAAGATGGTTAAAAGGAGGTACCGGATGAAAAACAAGATCACAAGAAGAGAATTTTTGAAAGGCGCATCTGCGTCAGCCGGCATGGCAGCTCTTGCATCTCTTGGATTTGCAGGGCATGCAGCTGCTTCAGAGCAGGAGGGCAGTGTGACCTTTGCCGACACCATCGCCTGGAATGCGGAGTATGATGCAGTCGTAGTCGGTTTCGGCGGAGCCGGCGGCATTGCAGCAATCGATATGGCTGATGCCGGCCTGGATGTGGCTGTCATTGAGAAAGCGCCATACGGGCATGAAGGCGGCAATACCCGCTACTGTTCCCAGCGTTTCCTCCATGTGGATGAGGAAAACCGCGACAAGATGATCACTTATATGAAGAACGTCCGCGGTCTGTATGAGAACCTGGAAGATGAAACCATAGAATTCCTTGTGGACGGATTTACAAAAACGCTGGCTTACTATGAGAAACTTGGCGGGGTGAACTATGAACTGAAGAAGGATCCGGAATTCCCCAGCTTTGAGGGTTCTGACATTGTTACAAAATGCTATACCATGAACAACGGTGGAAAAGGATTCTGGCCGATCATCCGCGCGGCGGCAATCGACAGAAGCGAGCACATTCATGTATGGTACGATTCTCCTGTAAAGAAACTGATCCAGGATCCATATACCAAAACGATCCTCGGTGTAACAGTAGAACGTGAAGACGGGACATACAACATCAAGGCGAAACGCGGTGTCGTTCTTGCCTGCGGCGGTTTCGAAGCCAACAATAAAATGGTGGAAGACTATCTGCAGCTGCCCTATGCAATCCCGCTCGGCAGTCCCTACAATACTGGTGACGGCATCACCATGGCTCTGGAGGCAGGTGC
>CACZQE010000373.1 GCA_902783205.1 uncultured Lachnospiraceae bacterium
CCCGGCAGATACGCGAGTTCGTTATCGTGATCGACACAAGCTATTCCACCCGGGGCAGTCTGGTCAGGCAGTTCCTTAAGCGTACCTTTGATATCCTCTCGTCAGGCGGTGATTTTTTTGAGAACAGTCACGTCATTATCCTGCAGTGTGATAATAAAGTGCAGGCCCGGCATGACATCAGGAGCAAAGAAGATCTGGAAAGTCTTTTCTCCTCCTTCAGCCTGGAAGGCGGAGGCGGGACGGACTTTCGTCCGGCTTTCAGCTATGTGGACCGGCTCAGAAAAGAGGGTCAGCTGACCAGGCTCAGAGGCCTTCTTTATTTTACGGACGGCCAGGGCACATATCCCGCAGCCGGCCCTGACTATCCGACAGCTTTTTTATTTGTAACCCGGGACCCGGAGCGGCAGCTGCCTGCCTGGGCCATGAAAATGGAATTAGATGAGGAGGATTTCCAATGATGAACATCAGAGAGGCCAAGGAGGATATAATCCACACCGTCCGAGCCTATCTTTCAAAAAACCAATACGGCCAGTACCGGATCCCCCGCAACAGGCAGAGACCCATTCTTCTGATGGGCCCGCCCGGCATCGGAAAAACACAGATTATGGCCCAGATCGCTTCTGAATGTGAAATCGGTCTGGTCTCCTACACTATCACCCACCATACAAGGCAGAGTGCCGTAGGACTTCCCTATATCGAAGAAGCTACATTTGACGGAATATCCGGTTCAGTCACCCGCTACACCATGAGTGAGATCATCTACAGTATTTACCGCTACATGGAAGATACCGGGCGCCGGGAAGGCATACTCTTTATTGATGAGATCAACTGTGTATCCGAGACCCTGGCTCCCACCATGCTCCAGTTTCTTCAGAACAAAACCTTCGGAAACCAGGCCGTGCCCGAGGGCTGGATCATAGTGACAGCCGGAAATCCCGCCGAGTTCAATAAAAGTGTACATGAGTTTGATTTTGTAACCCTGGACAGGGTGAGAAGGATCGATATCAGCGCAGATCTTGATGCTTTCAGGGCTTATGCAAGAGAAATGCACCTGCATCCTTTCATCCTGAGCTATCTGGAACTCTCACCGAAGAATTTCTATCTGACTGAAAATGATGTCGACGGCCTGTCCTTCGTCACCGCAAGAGGCTGGGAAGATCTGAGCTATCTTGTCCGGGCTTATGAAGAACTGGGCATCGGAATCAGCGAGGAAGTTGTGAAGCAGTTCCTGCAGCATGAGGAAACAGCCCGGGATGTGGCAGTATACTATAATCTTTACCAGACATACCGGGATCAGTACGATATAAGAAAGATTCTTAACGGCCAGGTGGCCCCGGAAATGTATGCCAGGCTGCTCCACGCTCCCTTTGATGAGCGTTCCAGCCTTGTCAGCCTTCTGACAGACGGCCTCCATCAGGATGTCCTTAAAGCCATGGAGCAGGACCGTCTTACCAAAGATCTGTACGCATTTCTGAAGGATTACAGGCAGGAGCTGCCTGAACAGGGGGCTGAAGGCGGACGTTTCCGCACTTCTCTGGAAGCCCTGAGAAAAGAGCATGCAAAAGAGGAAAAAACAGGGCTCCTGACTCCTGCGGACAAAAAGCACAAGGCCGCCCTTGTCTCCCGCCTTGACAGCTGGATTCCCGACCCTGCCGGGGAAGGGCAGGCTGCTTTTTCCATGATGCAGGAGCAGTTCAATAAAGAAACCGGTTTACGCCGGGACCTGCTTGACCAGGCAGCCGATGCCATGTCCCATGCATTCTCTTTCATGGACACCGCTTTCGGGGAAAGTCCCGAAATGGTAATCTTCGTAACGGAACTTACCATGGATCCGGTCATCTCCCTTTATATTGCCGAATATGGCAGTGAAGACTATGAAAAATACAGCAGCTCTCTTCTGATCGGCAGCCGCCGTGCGGACCTGCTCAGAGAATTAGACAAAAGCGAATAAGGCATGTTATGATAGAAGCAGCAGCAAAGGGGGGATCCAAATGAACACACTGACTATTTGTATGTACGGAGCGGCAAGTGACCGGATCGACCCGGTTTATTTCAAAAAGACCCGGGCTCTGGGCCGCGAGATTGCCGGCAGAAAACACAGACTGATCTACGGAGGAGGCGCCAGCGGCCTCATGGGTGCCTGCGCAGAAGGATGCCAGGAAGTGAACGGAACCGTGATCGGAGTCGTTCCGCATTTCATGCGCAGCTATGAAAGGCTCAACGACAATTGTACAAAACTGATACAGACGGAGAATATGGCTGAAAGAAAGCTGATTATGGAAGACACTGCCGATGCCTTTATCATTGTTCCCGGCGGTATCGGGACTTTGGATGAATTCTTCGAAGTCCTGACCCTCACAGAACTGGGACGGCAGTCAAAGCCGATCCTTCTTTACAATATTGAAGGCTTTTTTGATCCCCTGATCGCACTTCTGGAAGACGGGATCAGAAAGGGCTTTATCAACAAGAAAGTCAGAGATCTCTACATTGTCAGTCATGATCCCATACAGGCTCTGAATCTGATTGAGTGGGCTGTTCAGGAAGGGAACTGAATAAGCGGATAATAAAATAACCGGAAAAAAAGCATGAAAAAAGGATGCCGTCGGGCGCTGGCATCCTTTTTTTCATTGTTCATTTGTTGTTAAGGAGAGGAATTTCCTTTAACATTCATAGAATACCCTTCCCCTCCCTGCTTGTCAATCTTTTTGTATCAAAATATTCATCTTTTTTTCAAAATTCTTTAATTCAGATACAATATCTAGTATCTTCATCCCAAATTACTTTTTATAGTAAACCTTGATCGTTACTCTCTTTACGCCATAACGTCTTGCCGTTCTGTGAGACTTGAAATAGACATCGATCTTGTTTCCGCGAATAGCGCTTCCGGTATCCTCGGCATAATAGGTTTTCCCGTTCATGATGATCTTCGATCCCAGAGGTATCTTTCTGCGGTCTACCGCAAGAGTCCTTCCCTGTTTAGGCCGTTTGCCTGAAGCAGTCCTGGGATGTCCCGGGCCGCTGCATTTTCTGCAGTTACAGTAACCTGTTGCCCTTACACGGAATGTTTTGGTATGTATTACCTTGACTTTGCAGGTTGCTTTGATGCCGGTACCTTTTACAGTAGCGGTGATCTTAGCCGTTCCCACTTTTTTGGCTTTCACTTTTCCGCTGCCGCTGACAGTGGCAACCTTTTTATTGGAAGACTTCCAGGTAATCGCGGCATCACTGTCCAGACCGCTTTTATTGAGCGAAAGCTGTTTACTCTTACCTTTGTTCAGTTCAATAGTTCCTTTGCTGAAACTGATCTTGACATCTTCAACACTTGTTAAATTCTCGGAAGCAAATGCGGTCACCGGCGCTGCGAACACGGAAAATGCCAGGCTCAGGACCATTAATACGGATAATAACGATTTTCGATTCTTTACAATACAATATTTTAACAACGAAAAGGCCCTCCTTTACATCAATTTAAAACTATTGTATCATAAATTTCCAAGCTTGTTAACAATTTTAACAATTTTGTAATATTTTCGGATTTTGAAAGAGTTCTCCTGTATAAATCACCGCCAGAATCAGGCCGAGAACTACCACCAGCTGACTGCCCTGCTCTGTTTTTACAGTAATTCCCGTATCTGCAGCCAATTCTTCTTCTGCACTTTCATTGCTGTTCAAACGGGCACTGCCTGCCTTCATCATCTTCTGATACTGTTCGTAATAGTATGCCTTGCGTGCCAGTGAATAATAAGCATTCCTGTCAC
>CACZQE010000374.1 GCA_902783205.1 uncultured Lachnospiraceae bacterium
GAGTATCCGTCACAGACCGCATAGTGCTCCTGGCCTTTTCCGTTATCTACAAGGGCGCCGTAAGCTGTATGGGCAAGGCTCATCCTTGATTCCGGAGAGTTTTCGTTCTCCAGGACATCGTAGTCATAGATGACCAGATCGATCAGCTTATCATGAATAGCCAGAGCCTTTTCATAATCGGACCCGTTCATGTCGATATCCGAGAGGAACTCATTTACAGCATTGTTGAAGGCAGTCATCTGTGTCTCAAACTCTGCGAACGGCTCGTTCATATGGAAATAGATCTTGTAGGAAGTATCAGTTTCCTTGATGTAGCTTACATCAATGCTGGCCTCACAGCCGTTATAGAGCCAGAAAAGCTCAGGATGGTCATACATAAGACCGTAGTAGGAACGGAAATACATACGGATGAAATCTTCACCGTTAGGATCCAGTTCCGTGTAGAAAACGGCGATATTGTTGGTATCCTGAGGATCCTGTGCCACCTGGTACATTGCATCATACATACCCTGGGCATCCGCATCCATCTGCTCATAATAATAGAAATGCTGCGAATTGTTGATCAGGAGCTGCTCTTCTCCCAGTGCCGGCGTATAGGCACGCATAGCCTTGTCGGCCCTCGCTGCATCCGCCTCGGAATACTCTTCCGTATCCTTATCTTCCATCACAAAAAGTCCGCCTGTCGGCATATTGCCGGCATTGAGAACCTTTGCGTCACCCTCGGATACATCCACAGCCTGGGTGCTTGCAGTTTCTGCCGGAGCCTTGTTTGCAGCGCCGCCGCAGCCCGCAAGTACGGATGTTGCCGTGATCACGGCCGCAACTAGGACAGCCAGTTTCTTTCTTATCATATGTCCCCCTCCTCTGTCTCCTCTTAATTATTTAGTCATAATCAACAGAAAATGATACATTTTGTCTTTTTTATTGTATCATTGAAACATAATTATGACAAGTCGGGAAGGACATACTCTTCCATAAGAGACCAGATTTCCTCTCTTCCCTGTCCCGTAACGGAGGAGAAGGGAATCATGGGTACACCTTCAACAACCTTCAGTGTATCCCGGATCAGCTTCATCTGTTTTCCGACCTGGCTCCGTTTGATCTTATCAAGTTTGGTGGCAATGATAGCCGGCGAAAAACCGTTGCTTAAGATCCACCTGTACATGGTCACATCGTTATCTGTCGGTTTATGGCGGATATCGATCAGGAGAAAGACCATCCTGAGCTGGCGGGATGTGTGCAGATAGTTTTCGATCATGGGCCCCCACTTGGCCGTCACGGATTTGGACACCTTGGCGTATCCGTATCCGGGAAGGTCCACGATATACATCTGCCTGTTGACATTGTAAAAATTGATGGTCTGGGTCTTTCCGGGCTGTCCGGATGTCCTTGCCAGCTTCTTCCGGTTGACCAGACAATTGATCAGAGAGGATTTTCCCACATTGGATTTGCCGGCAAAGGCCGCCTCCGGCAGCCGGTTGTCAGGCAGTTTGCTGGTAATACCGCACACTGTTTCCAGATTGACTTCTTTGATGATCATTCTTTCTCTCTCTTTCTCCCGGATCCGGATTTACTGCTGCTTTTCAACAAATGCTTTCCGGATCACGTCGTCCATGGTCTCCACATAAACAATCTGCATATCTCCGGTAATCTCCTCATCCAGGTCCCGTATATGGCGGCTGTTCCGGCCGGGCACCAGGACTTCCGTGATACCGGCATTCTTTGCTGCCAGCAGTTTCTCCTTAAGTCCGCCTACAGGCAGGACCTTGCCCCGGAGAGTGATCTCCCCTGTCATGGCCAGGTCACCCCGGACCGGAATCCCGGTAATGGCTGACAGCATGGCCAGAGCCATGGTAATACCCGCGGAGGGTCCGTCCTTGGGAACAGCTCCTTCCGGTATGTGAAGATGGATATCATGCTTTTCAAAATAGTCGGCTTCCACATCATAGGCGGAGGCTGCCGACCTTACATAGGAAAGGGCGATCTGGGCTGATTCACGCATAACGTCGCCCATCCTTCCCGTCAGTTCCAGCTTTCCTTTTCCGGGCATGGTGCTGACTTCTATGATCAGGGTATCCCCGCCCACGCTGGTCCATGCCAGGCCGCGGACCATACCGGTCCTGGGCGGTGTAGCCGCATCGTCTTCCTCAAAGGGCGCGATTCCCAGCAGGTCTTCCAGATGGTCCTCTGTAATCTGCCAGGTTTCCTTTCCTTCCACCAGCCTGCGGGCAGTTTTGTGCATGAGCCGGGCGATATTACGCTCCAGGCTCCGCACGCCGGCCTCCCTTGTGTAACCGTGGATCAGGGCTCTGATCACCTCATCGCTTAAGCTGACCTGGTCGTCCCCCAGCCCGCTGGCCTTTCTCTGCTTGGGAATCAGGTATTTCTGGGCTATGTGGATCTTTTCGTTTTCCGTGTAGCCGGACAGCTCTATGATCTCCATCCTGTCCCTTAAGGGCGGAGCGATGGGAGCCAGATCATTAGCAGTCGCTATAAAAAGGACTTCGCTCAGGTCCAGGGGAACTTCCAGAAAATGATCCCGGAACCTGACATTCTGTTCTCCGTCCAGAACCTCCAGCAGGGCCGAGGCCGTATCCCCTTTGTAATCACTGCTCACTTTGTCGATTTCATCCAGGAGCATGAGGGGGTTCTTGACGCCTGCCGCCCTGATGCCCTCGGCGATCCGTCCAGGCATGGCTCCCACATAGGTCTTCCTGTGTCCGCGGATTTCCGCCTCATCCCGAACGCCTCCCAGAGAAATACGTACGTATTTCTTGTTGACCGCTCTGGCCACGGATCTGGCCACAGAAGTCTTACCGGTACCGGGCGGTCCGACCAGACAGAGGATGGGCGTCTCCGGATTCCTGGTAAGAGACCGGACAGCCAGATAATCCATGATTCTGTCCTTGACTTTATCAAGTCCATAGTGGTCTTCCTCCAGGATCTCCATGGCCCGGTTCAGGTCTTTATTGTCACGGGATGCCTTGTTCCAGGGCATCTCCAGCATGGTTTCGATATAGTTGCGCATGACAGTGCTCTCGGCAGCCACGCCCGGAACAGCCTTGAAACGGAGTATTTCCTTACGGATCTTTTCTTTTACTTTGGCGGATGCCTTGAGCTTTTCAAGGCGCTCCATGTATTCATCCGCCTCGGATCCGATATCGGCTTCTCCCAGTTCCTCCCGTATCACCTTGATCTGTTCCCGCAGAATATAGTCTTTCTGATTCTTATCCACACTGACCTTGACTTTGCGGCTGATCTCATTGCGCAGATCGCTGATCCTGGTCTCACGCTGCAGCCAGATCATGAGCATCTCCGCCTGTTTTTCCGCATCCGTCTCCTCCAGAAACTCCTGTTTTCTGACAAGTTCAAAAGGAAGATTGGATATGATCTCGTTCATAAGGGGAAGGAAGGCATGATCCTCCAGAGCCTTCTGGATTCCCGGGCTTGTCATGCCCGGATTCCTGGAAAGGAAATCATCCAGATATTCAACCATCATGCGGAAGAGAACCGTTTCCCTGTCTCCCTCGGGTATATTGCAGGGTTCCAGATCTTCAACCTCGGCGATCAGGCAGTTTCCGTCCTGATTCAGAATCTTATGTATGTTTACTCTCGAAATGCCCTGGGCAAAAACCCTCAGCGTACCCTGGCCGCCTTTTACCATCTGCAGGACCTTGGCAACCGTGCCCACCCGGTAGAGCTCATCTGTACCGGGATTCTCGTCCACAGCGTTGATCTGGGCGGTCAGAACAATCATCTGATCAGTACTGACAGCCTCCTCCAGAGTCCGTATGGACCGCTTTGAGGACAGCTCAAACATGGCTGCCGTGTCAGGGCAGACGACCCTGGCCCGAAGGGGCAGAAGGGGAAGTTTTCTAATCTCCAACAGTTTTCTCCTTTCCCTGCGGCGGATCATAAGCCGCAGGCATCTATGTGCAAGAGGCCGGTACAGCAGGACGAATCACGCGTCCCGGTACCGGCCCTAATAATCATACTTTGTCCGGGGAACGGTTATCCGATCCTCAGGCAATCTCATTATTGTTCTTTTTCACTCTCTTCTTGACGGCAGGCTTCTTTGGTGCCGGTTCCGTATGATAGGTCAGAATCGGAGGCTCCAGGCCTTCCACCGCCTCTTTGGTGATCGTACATGTCGCGGCCAGTTCATCTGAAGGAATCTCGTACATCTGTTCCAGAACAACTCCCTCCATGATGGACCGCAGGCCTCTGGCCCCTGTATTGCGGGCAATGGCTTTGGCAGCGATCGCCTGCAGAGCATCCTCCGTGAAGGAAAGCTCCACACCGTCCATTTCAAAGAGTTTCTGATACTGTTTGACCAGAGCGCTTCTGGGCTCTGTCAGAATCCGGATCAGGGCCTCTTCATCCAGAGGATTCAGGGATACATTGATGGGAACACGGCCGATAAACTCCGGAATCAATCCGTATTTTACGAAGTCTTCCGGAAGTACCTGGCGCAGAAGCATTCCCAGATCCTTCTTTCTCTGTTCCTCTATATCTGCCAGGAATCCCATGGACTTCTTGCCTATCCTGTTCTCAATAATCTTTTCCAGGCCGTCAAATGCGCCGCCGCAGATAAAGAGAATATTGGTCGTATCGATCTGAATGAACTCCTGGTGGGGATGCTTTCTTCCGCCCTGGGGCGGAACAGAGGCAACCGTTCCCTCAATGATCTTCAGCAGTGCCTGCTGAACGCCTTCACCGGATACATCCCTGGTGATGGAAGTATTCTCGGACTTCCTGGTGATCTTGTCGATCTCATCAATGTAGATGATTCCGGTCTGTGCCCGCTCAATATCGTAATCTGCCGCCTGGATCAGCTTTAAAAGGATATTCTCCACATCTTCGCCGACATAGCCGGCCTCGGTCAGAGCGGTGGCATCCGCTATGGCAAAGGGTACATTCAGCAGTCTTGCCAGAGTCTGGGCAAGAAGGGTCTTGCCGCAGCCTGTGGGACCGATCATGATGATATTGCTCTTCTGCAGTTCAACGTCATCCCCGACTGCAGAAAGGATTCTTTTGTAATGATTGTATACAGCAACGGAGAGTACCTTCTTGGCATCATCCTGCCCGATGACGTATTCATCCAGAAATGCCTTCATTTCCTTAGGCTTGATCAGGTTGATATCCTGATTCTCCTCAATGACATCCTCGAACTCATCCTCGATGATCTCCGCGCATACGTCGATACACTCGTCGCAGATAAATACGCCCTTGGGTCCGGCAACCAGCTTGCGGACCTGATCCTGGGACTTTCCGCAGAAAGAACACTTATAGTGCTTTCCCGCATCAGAACGTGTTGTCATAAGCTGTCACCTCACTAAGCTCTCTTTTCCACTACGATATCGATCAGACCGTACTCTTTGGCCTGCTCGGCTGTCATGTAATTGTCACGCTCCGTATCCTGTACGATCCGCTCATAGGGCTGGCCTGTGTTGGCGGCCAGGATCCGGTTGAGTTTCTCCTTTGTGTGCAGGATATGCTCAGCCACAATTTCAATGTCCGTAGCCTGTCCCTGGGCACCGCCCGAGGGCTGATGGATCATGATCTCGGCATTGGGGAGCGCCAGGCGTTTTCCTTTTGTTCCTCCCGCAAGAAGGAATGCGCCCATGCTGGCTGCCATTCCCATGCAGATGGTGGACACGTCGCATTTGACAAACTGCATTGTATCATAGATGGCCATACCTGCGGATACGGATCCGCCGGGGCTCATGATATACAGGTTGATGTCCTTTTCCGGGTCCTCAGCCTCCAGGAAAAGAAGCTGGGATACCACCAGGCTTGCCGTTACGTCATTTACCTCTTCACCGAGGAAAATGATTCTTTCTTTAAGCAGCCTGGAAAAAATGTCATAGGATCTTTCTCCGTGGCTTGTCTGTTCAACAACATAAGGTACTAAACTCATAAATCCTCCTCATAAGTCAAATAAGGATATCAGGGGTGCTGAAACAGTCCGGAAACCAGGTTTTTGATTATTCCTCTTCAAAGGCAAGCTCTTCTGTGGGCTCGGTGACCACTGCCTGGTCCAGAATAAAGGCGATTGCCTTCTGAACAGCGAGATCCTTCTTCATATTCTCTTTCTCAGCATCGCCCATAAAGGAAGCGATCTGATCTGCCTCCATCTGATACATGGAAGCCATTCTCTCAAACTCTTTCTGAAGATCTTCGTCGCCTGCCTCGATATTCTCAAGATCAGCGATCTTCTCCAGTACCAGACTTCCCTGGATCCTCTTCTCTGCATCCGGTCTCATCTGCTCGCGTACAGCGTCGAGATTCTGTCCGGAATACTGCATATACTGCTCGAAGGAAAGACCCTGATAGGAAATTCTCTGCTTAAATTCCTCAACCATCTGGTCTACCTGGGACTCGATCATTGCATCCGGGATATCCATCTGGGACTTCTCAACGATCTGTGCCAGAAGAGCGTTCTCCATTGCATTCTTTGCGGTTTCTTCCTTGCCGGCTGCGATATGGTCACGAATGCTCTGTTTGTATTCTTCAAGGGAATCGAACTCTGTCGTATCCTGTGCGAAATCATCATCGATCTCGGGAAGCTGCTTCTCCTTGATACCAAGAACCTTTACATGGAAAACTGCGTCTTTGCCTGCAACTTCCTGGGAATGGTAAGTCTCGGGGAATGTTACTTCCACATCCTTCTCATCACCGATCTCCATGCCTACCAGCTGGTCTTCAAATGTATCGATGAAGGAGTGGGATCCGATCTCCAGCTGCTGATTGTCAGCTGTGCCGCCGCTGAAAGGAGCGCCGCCGATGGTTCCCTCATAATTCAGGGTGATGATGTCGCCTTCTTTGACGGGTCTGTCCTCAATGGCAACTTCTCTGGCGTTCTGGTCCTGTGCCTTCTTAAGCTCAGCTTCGATCTCCTCTTCTGTTACCTCAACGGAATCCTTCTGAACCTCCAGGCCCTTGTATTCTCCAAGCACTACTTCCGGCTTTGTTGCTACTTCTGCAGTAAAGATGAAGTCCTCGCCCTTGCCGATCTGGACAACATCGATCTCCGGACGGGAAACGATATCCAGTCCCGACTCTTTTGCTGCTGCTTCGTATGCTTCCGGCATCAGATCATTGGCTGCATCCTCGAAAAAGATGCCTTCGCCGTACATTTTCTCGATCATATTCTTGGGTGCTTTTCCCTTGCGGAATCCGGGAAGCGCGAAAGCTCCCTTTCTCCTGTTGTAAACCTTTGTCGTAGCCTTGGCAAAGTCTTTGGCATCCACTGTGATCGTAAGCTTGGCCATATTATGCTCTAACTTTTCAACCTGTACACTCATGATTCCTGTATCCTCCTTCATGTTTCCTTTTTCACTTTTCACTCATATATACGTAAATGTATTCCATATAATACGGATAGAGCAGGTGCTGATAATCCATTTTCTCCTATTAGCACATTTAGGCATTATATCATGATAGAAAAACTCTGTCCACTCTTTTTTCGCTTTCGTATATGTTTGAAATATACAAGAAAACTATAAACATTTTTCGTGCATTTCAGCCTCTTTCTTAGTATAATCTAAACAGGAAATTCTGTTTAAAAATAATACGTTTTAAGGGGGTTCTTATGTTTATTACAAACGATATTAAATATGTCGGCGTAAACGATCACCAGGTAGATCTGTTTGAAGGACAGTACAAGGTCCCGAACGGCATGGCATATAACTCTTATATCATCATGGATGATAAGGTTGCCGTAATGGATACGGTTGATATCAATTTCGGCAGCGAATGGCTGATCAATATCGAAAAGCAGCTCGGCGGACGCCAGCCCGATTATCTGATCGTACAGCATATGGAGCCTGATCACTCCGCCAATATCGCGGATTTTATGGAATACTACAAAGGCGCACAGATCGTGTCCTCCGAAAAGGCATTTGCCATGATGAAGAATTTCTTCGGCACGGATTTTGAAGGCAGAAAAGTCGTTGTTAAGAACGGTGACACACTCCGCCTGGGCCATCATGCCCTGATCTTTGTCGAAGCGCCCATGGTCCACTGGCCGGAAGTTATCGTTACTTATGACGTGCTGGACAAGGTCCTCTTCGCTGCAGACGGTTTCGGCAAGTTCGGTGCCAATGATGTGGAGGAAGACTGGACGGACGAAGCCCGCCGCTACTATATCGGTATCGTGGGTATGTACGGAGACTTCGTACAGGCTGTCCTGAAGGTAGCCGGCGATCTGGATATCGCCTGCATATGTCCCACCCACGGCCCTGTCCTCAAGGATAATCTGGGATATTATATCGATCTTTATGATAAATGGTCTTCCTACACACCGGAAGAGGAAGGTATCGTAATCGCCTACACCTCCGTATACGGCCACACCAAGGAAGCTGTCATGCTCCTTGCCAAAAATCTGGAGGCAAAGAAAGCACCCAAGGTCGTTGTCTATGATCTGGCAAGGGATGACATGTCAGCCGCAGTCAGCGACGCTTTCCGCTACAGCAAACTGGTGCTTGCCACCACGACCTATAACGGAGGCATGTATCCCTTCATGCACGACTTTATCCACAGGCTGGTGGAGCATAAGTTCCAGAAGCGTACCGTGGCTCTCATTGAAAACGGATCCTGGGCCCCCCAGGCAGCCCGCCTGATGAAGGAGATGCTCGCTCCCTGCAGCCAGATTGAATTTACAAAGAATACCGTCCATATCAAGTCCGCCCTGAATGAGCAGAATTATGACGAGATGGAGAAGATGGCTTACGAACTCTGTCAGGAGTATGTTGAGCATGATGATGAGCTCGCTGACAAGAATAATCTGAGCGCCCTTTTCCGGATCGGTTACGGCCTCTACGTGATCACCACAAAAGACGGTGACAAGGACACAGGCTGTATCGCCAACTCTGTGGTTCAGCTGACCAACAGTCCCAACCGGGTGGCTGTTACCCTCAACAAGGCCAACTTCACCCACGATGTGGTCCTGTCCACAAAGAAGCTGATCGTCAACTGCCTGTCCACGGACGCCCCCTTCTCCGTCTTCCAGAACTTCGGTTTCCAGAGCGGAAGGAACGTGGACAAGTTTGCAAACCAGCCTCTGCTCCGGGCAGGCAACGGCCTTGCATACCTTCCCAAGTATATCAATGCCTTCATGGCCCTGAAGGTGGATTCCTGTGAGGACTTTGGAACCCACACCATGTTCATCTGCAGTATTGACGAGGCAAGAGTGATCTCCTCCAGGGAGACCATGACTTACAACTACTATCAGGAAAATGTAAAACCGAAGCCCGAGGCATCAAAAAAGAAAGGTTTTGTATGCCAGGTATGTGGATATATCTACGAGGGCGATGAACTGCCCGCAGATTTCATCTGCCCCATCTGTAAGCATCCGGCATCTGATTTCAAGCCCCTGTAGGGTCCGGCCGCTTTGCTTTTCAGCATGAACTCCAAAAGCCGCGCTTCTTTTCGAAGCGCGGCTTTTTTATGGAGATGGAAAGTGATTTTGAGAATTGTTTATTCTGTCAGCAGATGCAATTACAGGATATGCTTTCCGTACATTGCATCCTGCTCTTTTCTGAGCTTGTAGATCAGGGTGTTCTTGTCAAGGTCTACCATATCATATGTGATCAGGTCACCCTTCTTACAGTCAACTTTCATGACTGCATTCTTGTTGATCAGACCGAAAGGTACATAACCCTTCTCTGTAGCTTCTTTCTCTGTGCAGATGGAACCATGTGTGGTGTATCCGCCGATTCCGTCCAGGTGATCTCCTGCCTTGAGGTCGATCTTTGCTCTTGTGATACACTC
>CACZQE010000375.1 GCA_902783205.1 uncultured Lachnospiraceae bacterium
ACCGTCTCAGGGTGCTCCCTGGATCCGATAGTCCGGACGACATGGGCGTCATATCCGGCGGCAGTTTCTTCAGCCGCAATCACACCTGTTTTGTAGCCTTGTTCCGTCCGCAGCCTCACATATCGGTTAATAGTGTCAGTCACCGCCTGCGCAGGTCCCTCCACCAGCACCATCTGTCCCGAAGGTGCGTAATGGCGGTACTTCATACCGGGCGCTTTAGCTGTCACGTGTTCATCAGGTTTTCTTCCTTTTACAGCAGGATCTGTCACGATCTCCCCGATTTCTTCCCTGATCATCTCCTCCGTGATCAGGCCCGGGCGCAGTATCATGGGAACAGGAACCGTCATGTCCACAATGGTGGACTCTATGCCGATCTCTACTGGCCCCCCGTCCAGAATCATGGGAACCCTTCCCTTAAGGTCCTGGTATACATGAGAGGCCATGGTGGGACTGGGCCGTCCCGATCTGTTGGCACTGGGCGCCGCGATCATTCGGCGGCTGACCCTGATCAGGTCTCTGGCTGCCGGGTGAGAAGGCATACGAACCGCCACCGTCGGCAGACCGCCGGTCGTTCCGTCGGGAACTTCCGGTTTCTTATGAAAAATCAATGTCAGAGGACCCGGCCAGAACCTTTCCATCAGTCTGACCGCTGCCTGCGGCACCTCTGCCGCCAGCTCTCTTACCTGGTCCCTGTCTGCGATGTGGACGATCAGCGGATTATCGGACGGCCGCCCCTTGGCTGCATAAATCCTGGCCGCCGCTTCCGCATCCATCGCATCGGCTCCCAGCCCGTAGACTGTCTCGGTGGGAAATGCCACCAGCTGTCCCTGGCGAATCAGCTCTCCTGCTCTGTATATTGCCTGCTCTCTCTCCTCTTTACCGAGAACGTCCAAATGTATCAATTCTGTCGTAATCATTTACTCTCCGTCTGAAGCCGAAAGAAATCGTCTTGCTTTCTTCCGGTCCTGCATAGCAAAAAAGGACAGAGATTCTAACCGAACAACCATATCGGATTCCCTGCCCTTAACGCTACTACTATAACATGAAAAAACCTGCTTGTCAAAAGAAGAGGGAGGGCAGTCTTTTGTGAAAGGCGGCTGTTCCGGGTGACCGGATTCCGCCGGACAAAACACACAAAACACATAAAAATACTTCCGGCCCGCAGATACGCGCTTTCGGCCGCCTGCCGTCAATGCGGCGCCAAATGTCCGGTAACTTCATCCCTCCCCCCTTTAAAAGAGCCACAGGAACAAAATAACATTATTACTAAATTTTTACAATATATATTTTCATCTTTACAGCATTTCTGTTTGCGGTTATAATCAAGTACGAATATCAATATCATCTGAATTTCAGGCTCCCGGCGGGCCTTACCGGAAAGAACCGGACTGAAAAGGATTATCTTAATATGAAACTGGAAAAAATAAATGACAATCAGATCCGCTGCACACTGACAATGCATGATCTGGACGAAAGACAGATGAAAATATCCGAGCTGGCTATCGGATCCGAGAAAACCAGAGATCTCTTTCACGAGATGATGGCTCAGGCCTATATTGAACTCGGCTTTGAAGCGGACAACGCTCCCCTGATGGTGGAAGCCATGCCTGTATCCAAAGACAGTATTGTTCTCGTCATTACCAAGGTGTCGAATTCGGAAGATGGCGAAGGTCCTGATTTAAGCAGGGTCTTCGAGCACCTGTTCGCGGCCCGCAGGCAGGATGAGGCGGGTATGGATCCTGACAGGGAAGAAACCATAGAGCCCGAAAGTGCTGATCTCTATGTCTCCCCCTCCTGTTTCGCCTTTGACAGCCTGGAGGACGTCAGCGCATTATGCCGTCTGATCGAGCCCTTCTTTGACGGGGAGAGCATACTTTGCAGAGACCCTGAAGAAAAGATTTATTATCTTGTTCTGGAAAAGGGACCGGAGGAGAGTTCCCATTTTTCAAGGGCCTGCGGTCTTGCCTCGGATTTCGGCATGGCGGTTCCTGCCGTATACGGCACCAGGGCCTTTTTCATGGAGCATTTCCCCATGATCGCCGAAGAAAACGCTGTCGATCTGCTTGCAGGACTTTAAAAGATAAGAAAAAAAGGACCTGTGTTCCGGTTTTCCGGTGCACAGGTCCTTTTCTGCTGTCTTTTTAGGCTTCTCTTGCAACGAGATACTTATTGATCTCGGCAAGAAGTGAATCCACGTCCATGCCATGTACCATGCAGGCTTCTTCCAGGCTCTCTGCCTGAGATGCCGGACATCCTACGCAGTGCATGCCTGCGCCCATCAGGATTGCCGCAATACCCATATCTTCCATGAGCATATCGCCGATTCTTGTCTCTTTTGTAATTTTCAATGCCATATGTATTCCTCCTGTATCAATTCATCTTTCGCATTCCAAAGTATAATACAGCCGCTTTCAAAAATCAAGCCTGCCTATCCGATATTACGGATCAGGTCGATCATCTCGAGTGCTCCCAGGGCACAGTCATAACCCTTGTTGCCTGCCTTGGTGCCGGCACGTTCAATCGCCTGCTCGATATTCTCGGTGGTGATGATTCCGAACATAACCGGAACGCCGCTTGCCATGCCAACCTGTGCCACGCCTTTGGACACTTCGTTGCAGACATAATCATAGTGGCTTGTTGACCCTCTGATTACGGAGCCGAGCGCGATCACTGCGTCATATTTCCCGGTCTCGACCATCTTCTTGCAGATCAGCGGAATTTCAAAAGAACCGGGCACCCATGCCACATCGATGTTATCCTCACTGATTCCGTGGCGGACAAGACCGTCCACAGCGCCCCCGAGGAGCTTTGACACGATAAACTCGTTAAAACGTGCGCAGACAATACCGATTTTCTCATCTCTTCCGATTACATTTCCTTCAATAACCTTGAATCCCATTTCTTTTCCTCCTGTTTATTTATAGTTGGTGTAATGACCCATTTTTATCTGTTTTGTTTTCAGGTAGAAGAGGTCGTCCTCATTTGCCTCGATCACAATGGGAACTCTCTCCACGATCTCGATTCCGTATCCGGAAAGTCCCGCCACCTTGGTGGGGTTGTTGGTCATCAGACGAAGCTTCTTTACGCCAAGATCCGCCAGAATCTGCGCCCCGATACCATAGTCTCTCAAATCCTCCGGAAATCCCAGAGCCAGGTTGGCTTCCACCGTATCCAGCCCCGTATCCTGGAGCTCATAAGCCTTCAGCTTGTTGATCAGGCCTATACCTCTTCCCTCCTGCCGCATATAGAGTAGAAGTCCTCTTCCTTCCTTCTCGATCATGCGGATGGCGGCGCGGTACTGCTGGCCGCAGTCGCATCTTCTGGAACCCAGGGCATCCCCGGTCAGGCACTCGGAGTGGATCCTGCAGAGAACGGGTTCCCCGTCTGAAATATCTCCCTTGACGATGGCTACATGATGTTCTCCGTTAAGTTTGTTGACAAATCCCATGATGCGGAAATGTCCGTAGTGAGTGGGGAAGTCCGCTTCCGCCTCTCTGCTGACAAATGTTTCCGTCCGCCGGCGGTACTGGATCAGATCCGCAATGGTAATGATCCGTATATTCTTCTCTTTCGCAAGCTCCATCAGCTCCGGCACCCTGGCAAGCTCTCCGTCTTTATCAAGAACAGCAGAGCATACGCCCACAGGCGCCAGGCCTGCGATTACGGACAGGTCCACTGCAGCCTCCGTAAATCCGGTACGTTTGAGGACACCGCCTTTCCTTGCAACCTTCAGAAAGACATGTCCCGGCACTACGAAATCGGCAGGTCCGGCATCTTCCCTTATGACCGCCTGTACGGTGCAGGCACGGTCCTGGGCGGAGACACCTGTTACCACCTTCACACTGTCCAGAGCCACGGATGGTGCGGTCGCCCGCTTGTCGGTACTTGACCACAGAGACTCATCCAGACCGATCTTCCCGGCTTTTTCCGGCGTGGTACGGATGGTAATGATCCCGCCTGTCATGGTCCCCATGACATTGATCAGTTCCGGTGTCACCATCTGCCCGGCGGCAATCAGGGCGCCGGGATTGGTTTCATCCTCATCATCCACCGCGATCACGAACCGGCCCTGGCGGATATCCTCCAAAGCCTCGTCAATGGTGTTGAATGTCTGTTTACTCATGTTGCTAATTCCTCCTGTCAGAATCCGTTTTCAGCCAGAAATTCCAGAGTGATCCGGGATTTCGGCTCCTCTTTTTCTCCGGTAAAGGAGAGCAGCTTCTCCACATATTTCCCTATCATGTCATTCTCCAGATTGACCGTATCACCGGGCTTCTTTTCAAGCAGGGTGGTACTGTCGGCTGTGTGGGGAATCACAGATACAGAAAAGCTTTCATTTGTGACTGCTGCTACCGTCAGGCTTATGCCGTCGATGGTAATGGATCCTTTATCTATTATATATTTCAGAATCGACGCGTCGGTATCGATGGTGATCCACACCGCATTGTCGTCCTTTGTCATGGAAATGATTCTGCCGGTACCGTCTATGTGTCCGGCAACGATATGTCCTCCGAAGCGGCCGTCCGCAGCCATGGCCCTCTCCAGGTTCACCCGGCTGCCGCTTTTCAGGCTGCCCAGATTGGTCCTGCGCAGGGTTTCATGCATGACATCGGCGCTGTAGCCTCTTCCGGTTATATTCACTGCGGTCAGGCAGACTCCGTTCACGGCCACGCTGTCGCCTGTCTTCAGATCCGAGAGGACCTTGTCCGCCCTGATCGTTATGACTGCCGAACTGGCTCCTTTTTTAATGGATTCCACCACACCGACTTCTTCTATGATTCCTGTAAACATACTTCTCCTTTCCGGCTGTACTCTATCAGCAGATCGTCACCAAAGGATGATACTGCCGTCCGTCTGAACATCCAGGCATCCCGTGCCAGCGCGGCGCCCAGCCCTTCCACCGGGGTCTTGGCATCTCTTCCTCCGAAGATTTTGGGCGCTATATAGCAGTAAACTTTATTTACCAGACCGGCCCGCAGAGCACTTTCATTGAGGGTTCCGCCGCCTTCCAGCAGGATCCCGTCCACTTTTTCCCTGCCCAGGGCTTCTGTCAGAAGCCGGAGGTCTATGGATTCTTTTCCTTCTTCTGCCGGAATCCGCAGGACCTTTACCCCTTTTTCCTCAAGGAGTCTGATCCTGTCTTCTGCCTCATCCTGTCTTCCGCCGAAGGGTTCCGGAAGACAGGCCACGATCAGGGGCTGTTTTTCTGCCGTCCGGACCAGATTGGACTCAAAGGGGATCCGGAGATGACTGTCCGCCACGATCCGGACCGGATCACGGCCGCCTTCCATCCTACAGCTCAGGGTCGGGTCATCGGCAAGTACCGTTCCGATACCCACCATGATTCCCTTATAATGATTCCGCAGCTGCTGTACATGCCCTCTTGCCGCCTCTCCGGTCACCCATTTTGAGTCTCCGGTACGGCAGCAGATCTTGCCGTCCATGGTCATAGCGTACTTCATGGCCACAAAGGGGGATCCTGTCCTGATGTAATGGAAAAAGACATCATTGATCCGGTCGCATTCCTCCTTCAGGAAATGCGGTATTACTTCGATTCCGTGGGATCTCAGTATTTCAAATCCTTTGCCTGATACCAGAGGATTGGGATCATCGGACCCTACGACCACCCTGCTTATGCCCGCTTCGATCAGAGCATCTGTGCAGGGAGGCTGCTTGCCGTGATGGCAGCAGGGCTCCAGAGTGACATAAATGGTACTCCCCGAAAGGTCCGCGCCGCGGGCTGCGGCATCAGCGATCGCATTGCGCTCCGCATGGGCCTGGCCGTAGCAGGCATGATAGCCCTGGCCGAGGATTTCCCCGTCCCGCACGATCACGGCCCCCACCAGGGGATTGGGATTCACGTGTCCGCTTCCCTTCAGGGCAAGCGAAATGGCCTTTCTCATACAGGCCTCATCAGGTATAAAGGTCTCCCGGGACATGACATGCACCTCCGTTTGTCTCGTAAATCCTGTCTCACAAATAAAAAATCCCGGAACACATACTGGGTCCCGGGGTGTAATAAACACGCAAAAAGCATCTGCTAAGATCTTCTCACATCCGGACTGTCGCACTTTCATATGCGGGCCGCTCACGGCCTCCGTCGGCTCCGGAATCTCACCGGATCATGCTCCTTAAAGCTCGCGGGCTCATATTCCCGTAAAAAGAAATACACACCGCCGGTCGGGAATTTCACCCTGCCCCGAAGATTGCACTGATATAACAGAGCCTATTATATATTAGTCAGGCAAAAAATGCAATGGCAAATCCTGCTGTCCGAAAGCTGACCGGAAGAATCCGGGAAAAATCGTCACTCGAAGATATATTTGCCTTTGGGATCCCAGACGCCGGCGCGTTTTCCTGACTTGGCGGTACCCTGGGGTCTCTTTCCTGACCGGATCTGCTTGTCGTCACCGATAGTCAGTTTATTGCTGACCATTGTATCGTAGACTTTGTCATTCAGGGCATACTTTTCAGACGCACTCTGGCAGCCGTGCAGGCTTCCGCGTACGTTCCATGTTGCCGCCTGCGCGGCAGCTACTGCAGCCCGCACGGCACCGGTATCCCCTTCAACTTTTACTACGATCCTGGCGTCATAACCGCTGTACTCATAACCGATCAGCCTGACATTCCCCGTTTTCAGGGCCGTGTCAGCCGCCTGAACGGCTGAGGCCAGTCCGATCGCCTCGATCAGACCGATACATTTGCTCATGGCAGATCCCTCTCAAATCAGAATATAACAATTCATTATAATTATACCACAAGATATCTTCTGAAAATTGGTGACTGCGTGTAACTTTTTGTTTAGGGATTCCATTATTCCCGATATATGCTATATTATATTTGAGAAAGTATCTGTTCATAGGAGGGTTGATGAAAAATGTATAAATCGCTCAGACTACATATAGCATTCATTGGAATATTTATCTTATCTACCCTGCTTTTTATTGCCATGCCTGCCCGGGCGCAGGCGGCAGATGACCCTGTCGAGGAAGCAGTCAGATACGGTACCACACTGAAAGTGGACGGGCTTCCCCTGGATCTGCGGGCAGCCTCCAATCTCCTGAAAGAGGAGTACCGTGTACTGGAAGGAGGATGTGTAGACAATAACGGATATGCCTATTTTGTTCTCTACAATAAGGCTGAGGTCAAATGTAAAATTATCAAAGTTCTTTTAAAGACAAAAAAGGTGGTCAAGGTTTCCGGCGTCCTCGCTTTAGATCACGGAAACGATATTACCTATAACCAGAAGACCGGCAAGCTGGTCGTTGTCCACTGCCTGAACGCTTCAGACCCTATGAAGGACATATCCATTGTTAATCCTTCCACACTGCAGGTCGAGCGGAGAATGGGCAGCAGGGATATTGCCATCCCGGACTCACTGGCAGGCGCAACATCCGCCCAGCTTCAGGCGATCCGTGGTTTTGACGGCATCAGCTACAACGCCGCCCGCGATGAATATGTTGTC
>CACZQE010000376.1 GCA_902783205.1 uncultured Lachnospiraceae bacterium
GTCAGTCTGGATCAGTGTGAACGGCTGATTCAGGAGAAGTTCGGAATAGAATGCGCCTGCACTGGAACCGATCAGCATATGGATATTTATATTACAGATGAGACAAAGAAAGCGGATGTTCTGGATTTTATCAGTAACAAGACCAAGCTTTTCAAATCTTTGTTTAAGATCTGTATTATTGAAAAAATACCGAGGAATGATTCCGGGAAGATACGCTATAAGGAGCTTGATATCAGATGAAAACATTTGCGGACAGTTTGCATGAGATGTTTGTGGCAAAAGATATTGAGGCGACCGATGAAAACCCGGACGTGGGCAAATGGATGGAGTTTCTTGATCATTTGCCTGCTCCAAAGGATAATATAGAAAAATCGTATAATAAATATCTGTGCAGGATGTATTATTTTCCCGCGTATAAGAAGGTTTTGTTAAATGCCGCCGGTTTCTTTGCGGATATCATTGCCATCGCATATATTCTGCTGTCGAACAGAACTGTCGGAAAGAAACGTCAGGGAGTTTTGGTATTGGAGCGGTCCCGTGCCGTCCCGGATTTTTCGGATTTTGTCCCCGAGGAGCTGTACAGGAAATACAGCAAGGTGATCACGGTCGACAACTACAATAAAAAATTCGGATTTCTCTGCAGAGAGACAAGAAAGATCTGGTTTTCTGCGGCGAAACGGTATCCGTTTGATTTTTTCTTCCTTTACTGGGTGTTTATGGAGCTTGCCGCACATTCGTATTTTCTGCTGAAATACAATCCGGAGGCATGCGCGGTATACGTAAATGAAAGAAATGTAGTCAGCCCGATGCTCACAGAACTGTATGAGTCCCAGGGCAGAAAACTCATATCATTTATGCATGGAGAGTATTTGCTGAAACTGATCCAGGCACATATGAAGTTTTCGGAGTATTATGTCTGGGATGAGAGTTATATAGAGATGTTCCGTGACATTTTGAGATGTGATGCTGATTTTATTGTTTATCGCCCTAAAAAGCTGACAAAAAGATGGCATCTGGAAGATACGGTTCCGGATTATTTCTGTACATATTATTTCGGTGACGAGACGGAGAAAACCATTTACAGAATTGCGGAGATCTTCACAGAGTTTGAAAAAAAAGGGAAAAAGTGCAAGATCCGGCTTCATCCGCGTGATATTGTACACACAGAGCTGCTGAACCAGGTTTTCAGAAAGGCAAATATTGAAATAGAGGACAACCAGACAGTTACCTTGGAAATGTCTCTGGCCAGAACAAAATATGCAGTTGGCATGCAGACGACGGTATTATTTGAAGCGCTGGCAGAGGGCCGGGAGATCGTGATCGATGATGCCAGCGATACGGAACATTTCAGGCATTTACAGGAGAGAAGGTTCCGGCTTCTTCATAGTGATCATATTCTTCTTTCGGACCTTATGCAAAGAACACAATGAAGAGCAAAAACAAGATAACACTGTATAATATGGGAAGTACGATCGTACTTCCGGGGCTGGCGTTTTTTTCCGGTCCCATATTCTCCAGCTTACTTGGAACGGAAAACTTTGGAATTGCGGCTGTATACTTAACTTGGGTGCAGATCGCATCGACGGTTTTTTCACTGCAGGCCGGAGGCGCGCTTGCGGTCGCGCGGATCAATTTCCCTCTGGAGGATCAGGAAAAGTATCAGTCAAGTGTCTTTACATTAACTACTGTTGCATACAGTATCTTCTCAATACTGACACTTCTGGCTGCGGTTTTTCTTTCAGGAATATTCGGCTGGAATATTCCTATGATCGTTTTAGGCCTTGTTCATGGGTGGGGCATGTACTGCGTGTCAGTCATGAATCTCAAATTTACCTATGAATTCAAGGCAGACAGGAACTTTGTTTTATCTGTTCTTACTTCAGCCCTGACGATCGGAGTTTCGTTACTGCTGATTATTTTTGTGTTTGATGCTGAAGACAATTACTGGGGACGGATCATAGGACAGTCTGCGGTATATGCGGCAATAGGAATTATCCTGTTTTCCCATATGCTGTGCAGAGGTAAAGTATTATATAATAAAGAGTACTGGCTGTTCACACTCCCTGTAACTGTGCCGACGATTTTTCATTCCCTTGCGCACATTGTGCTGAACCAGAGTGACAAGGTCATGATCCAGGGCATGGTGAGCAACTCTGCCGCGGGTATTTATGCGTTGGCCAGCACATTCAGTACGGTTATGAATTCTATCTGGCATGCCTTTAATAACAGCTGGGTTCCATTTTACTATGAGTATACGCGGCAGGATCAGATAGATGAAATGAAAAAACGCGCAGGAAACTATATTGAACTTTTTACCATAGTAACAATGGGGTTTATCCTTCTCTCCAGAGAGGTCTTCCATCTTTATGCTGCAGATAAAACATTCTGGGCCGGAACGGATTATGTCCCATTGTTCGCTCTTGGGTACTATTTTGTTTTCCTGTATAGTTTTCCAGTTAATTATGAGTTCTATAACAAGAAGACAAAAACTATTGCGATAGGGACTACAGCTGCGGCAGCTTTAAATATCATCCTCAATTATGTCATGATAAAGCAGTGGGGTGCAGTAGGAGCAGTGATCGCTACAGTATCAGCTCACGCGTTGCAGTTTATATTTCACTATCTTAGTGCATGTCGAATCAGTCCGGGCAGATTCCCGTTTAAGTTTACCGTCTTTATTCCGGGAGCTGCAGGTGTTGGGATGGCCTGTGTCATTTATTGGATGACACTGGAACTGTGGTATGTGAGATGGGGTTTAGGGTTTTTGCTGGGGGTGTATCTGCTGGTGCGCGTCATAAAGAGAAAAGAAATCTTTTAATAACTCTTATGCGGTTGTTAGCTGGAATATGCAGGTAATGACGCAGAATTAATTTGATCAGGAGGAAAAACAATGCTTAATAACAAAACGATTCTTATTACGGGTGGTACGGGTTCATTTGGTCATCACTTCGTAGATTACGTTCTGGCACATTATCAGCCGAAAAAAATCATTATCTATTCAAGAGATGAATTTAAGCAGTTTATAATGCAGAACGCTTATAAGAAATACGACGAGGTTTTACGGTTTTTTATCGGAGATGTGAGGGACAAGGATCGGCTTACCCGGGCTCTGAATGGTGTTGATTATGTGATCCACGCGGCAGCTTTGAAACAAGTCCCTGCCTGTGAATACAATCCGCTTGAAGCAATCAAGACAAACATCAATGGAGCGTGCAATGTTATTGATGCCTGTCTGGATACTGGGGTCAAAAAAGTCGTCGCGCTCAGCACGGATAAATCAGTAAGCCCAATCAACCTTTATGGCTCCACGAAGATGGTTTCGGATAAGCTGTTCGCAGCTGCCAATGCATATTCCGGCGCAAACGGAACTAAATTTGCGGTGGTGCGATACGGCAATGTTGCAGGCAGCCGCGGATCAGTCATTCCGTTTTTCCAGAATATTATCGATAATGGCGGCAAGAGCCTTCCTATTACTGATTATCGTATGACCAGGTTCTGGATCAGCCTGGAGCAAGGCGTAGAACTGGTCATCAAAGCGCTGGAAGAAGCACATGGTGGAGAAACCTTTATTTCCAAGATCCCAAGCTTTAAGATCACAGATCTTGCACAGGCAATGCTTCCAGGCTGTGATATGCCCGAGGTGGGAATTCGTGAGGGCGAAAAGCTTCATGAAGTGATGGTGCCTGCGGAAGACTCCATGAGAACCTATGAGTACGAAAAGAACTACATCATTTATCCGAATTACAACTGGTGGCATGAGGAAAATGTGATTCCTGGAGGAAAACTCGTTGAACCGGGATTCATTTACAGTTCAGGAAATAATAAAGAATGGATGACCATTGAAGATATTAAGGCTAAACTGCTGACGGATCTTGACCATCACGAGTAACCGTGTGAAGTGGATGCTTTGCAGGAAGAAATTGAGGACGGAACAATGAAATTCTTAGTTATTATTCAGGCAAGATGCGGGTCAACGCGTCTGCCGTCAAAGGTCTTGAAA